>NZ_DASQIX010000010.1:0-33509 GCF_035631355.1 Alloacidobacterium sp. | reverse complement strand
GTGAGCGGTACGCCCACCACCACGCACACCTACACGAACCCAGGAACCTATACCGTGACCCTGACCATTACGAACCAGGCCGGCCTGACAGCCAGCACCACCAGCACGGTCACCGTATCGGCTCCTCCCCCTCCACCCCCGGCACAGGCAGCCCCAGTACCGGTGTTGAATGTGACGCCGACCAGTGGAACGGCTCCGCTGACGGTCAATATCGATTCGTCAGCGAGTCAAGCTGGCGGCAACAGCACGATCACTGGCCGGACCATTAGCTTCGGCGATGGAACCTGGGTAAACTGGACACCGACAACGACCCACACTTACACGAACGCGGGAAGCTATACGGTTCAGCTGACGCTCAAGAGCAGTGCCGGTCTGACGGCCAGTGCCACCAGTGTTGTAACCGTCCAATAATCACCCTATGGTTGCAAGCGCTGTATGCATTGCTTGCACAGAAGGAGAATTAACAACGAGCGGACCACAAATCCGCTCGTTATTTTTTGCGTCTGATGGGAGTCGAAGCGACTAACTGAAATCCAGATAGCCTAATTCGCAACGAGTCCAAAGTAACATCATCGCAAGAGTGCCCAACAAGGCAGGAGCGCGTCGTTAGAGTTGCCGCCATGAGTGAGTTCCTACGAGGACCTTGGTTCTGCAGGATCATAGTTCAGATAGGGGCCAAGCCACCGCTCGACTTCTTCCACAGTCATTCCTTTGCGTTCGTGATAGTCGACAACCTGATCACGCTCAATCTTGCCGAGATTGAAATAACGTGACTCCGGATGGGCGAAATAGAGTCCGCTTACACTCGACCCGGGCCACATCGCAAACGACTCGGTAATCATGATTCCGGTGTTTGCCTGCACGTCGAGCAAACGCCAGATTGTACCTTTTTCGGTATGATCGGGACATGCTGGATATCCCGGAGCCGGCCTGATTCCCCTGTACTTCTCTTGAATCAGATCGTCATTGCTGAGTCCTTCACTACAGCCGTAACCCCATTCTTCCCGCACTCGCTTGTGCAGGCATTCGGCAAAGGCTTCTGCCAAACGGTCGGCGACGGCCTCAGCCATAATCGCGTTATAGTCATCGTGCTTGGCCCTGAACTGATCGCAAAGTTCCTTGAGGCCGATTCCGCTGGTTACGGCAAAGGCGCCAATATGGTCGGGAAGACCTGTTTCCCTGGGTGCGATGAAGTCGACGAGGGAGCGGCACGGCTCGCTTCCTTCGCGATTTGATTGTTGGCGAAGGAAGTGCAACCGATCGAGCACCCTTTCGCGCGTGTTATCGATGTACAACTCGACATCATCGCCTATGGCTGAGGCAGGAAACAGGCCATATATGCCGCGCGCGGTCAGCAGGTTCTGTTGAATGATGGTGTCCAGGAGAGCATTGGCTTCGGTAAAGGTTTGCTGAGCTTGTGCGCCATATTCCTCGTGCTCAAGAATGCGCGGGTAGACACCCTTCAATCCCCAGGTATGGAAGAGCGGAGACCAGTCGATGAAGCCGCGCAGCGTCGCGAGAGGAAAGTTGTCTAGCACGCGCACGCCGGTAAAAGACGGTGCAGGTATATCTTCTGCACGCCAATCGATGGGGGTACGCCTTGAACGCGCAACCTCGATGGAGACAGCCTTCAGGCGCGGAGCAGAGTGCGCCTTGCGGACAGCCTCATATTCGGCCCGATACTGTTCGATGAAGGCAGACCTGTTTTCTTCACTTAGAAGGCTGGTCGTCACAGGCACTGCGCGACTGGCGTCCAATATGTGAACGACGGGCTCGCTGTAATGCGGCGCAATCTTGATGGCGGTATGTGCCCGGCTGGTGGTTGCACCACCGATGAGCAACGGCAACTTGAAACCCTGACGTTCCATTTCGCGCGCAACGTGCACCATTTCATCGAGTGATGGTGTGATGAGGCCGCTGAGGCCGATCACGTCGGCATTCTCCGCTTTGGCTCGCTCAAGGATCTTTTCCGCAGGGACCATGACTCCCATGTCGATGACTTCGTAGTTGTTGCAGGCGAGAACTACACCGACTATATTCTTGCCGATGTCGTGAACGTCGCCCTTGACTGTTGCGAGCACGATCTTTCCCTGTGTCCTGACTTCCTGGCCAGCAGCGGCCATCGCGGCTTTCTCGGCTTCCATGAAAGGAGTCAGGTAAGCCACAGCTTTCTTCATTACGCGCGCTGATTTGACAACCTGTGGCAGGAACATCTTGCCGGCTCCAAACAGATCGCCCACTACACCCATGCCGTCCATCAGCGGGCCTTCGATTACCGCCAGAGGGCGGCCTAGCTTGGCGCGGGCTTCCTCTGTGTCGATATCAATGTATGTGTCGATGCCCTTGACCAGGGCGTGGGAAAGACGTTCCTCTACCGTGCCATTGCGCCACTCTTCAGTTTTCTTTTCGTTCGCGGTTGCGCCGGCACTTGCTGCCTTCAGAGTTTCTCCGTATTCCACCAGGCGCTCGGTCGCATCGGGACGCCGGTTAAGCAGCACATCCTCAACCATTACCTTCAGTTCAGGCTCGATCTCCTCGTAAATCTCGAGCTGACCGGCATTTACGATTCCCATATCCATGCCTGCTGCAATGGCGTGATAGAGGAACGCCGAGTGCATCGCCTCACGGACCTTGTTATTGCCTCGGAAGCTGAAAGAGATGTTGGACACGCCGCCGCTGACTTTCGCATGAGGCAGGTTGGCCTTGATCCATCGCGTTGCGTTGATGTAATCAAGCGCATAGTTGTTGTGCTCCTCCATGCCGGTAGCAACGGTAAGAATGTTCGGATCGAAGATGATGTCTTCCGGTGGAAAACCTACTTCATCGACCAGGATGTGGTAAGCGCGGTCGCAAATGCGGATCTTGTCTTCGTAGGTCGCAGCCTGCCCCTGTTCATCGAACGCCATTACTACAACTGCCGCGCCATATTTGAGCACCGTAGCGGCATTCTGGCGGAACTTGTCCTCGCCTTCCTTAAGGGATATCGAATTAACGATGCCCTTACCCTGCATGCACTTCAGCCCAGCCTCGATGACTTCCCATTTCGAGGAGTCGATCATGAAGGGCACCTTGGCGACTTCCGGCTCGCTTGCCAGCAACTGCAGGATTCGGGTCATCGCGACTACGCCATCGATCATGCCTTCGTCCATGCAGATGTCGATGACGTTGGCCCCATTCTCGACTTGCTGCCTGGCAATACTGACAGCCTGCTCGTATTTGCCTTCTTTGATGAGCTTGGCAAACTTTGGCGAACCAGCTACGTTGGTCCGCTCACCAATCATGATGTAGACGTTCGGCTGCTGGGTAAACGGCTGCGATCCGGAAAGACGGAGAGGCTTTGTCTCAATGGCCTCGGCTATGCTCGGGCTCATGCCAGGCTCTCACTGGCGTAGGATTCCACAGCACATACAAGGTCCAGTTTTCGCGGAGGGCGACCTTCGAGCGCTTTGGCGATGGCCGCAATGTGCTCTGGCGTATTACCGCAGCATCCGCCAGCGATGTTGATCAACCCCCCCCGCGCAAAGTCGCCAAGATACCGTGCCATGTCAGGCGGCCCAAGATCGAACCCGGTTAGCGAGAGCGGGTTGGGCAGGCCAGCATTCGGATAGCACGAAATCGCCACATCAGCCTTTTCCGCCAGCTCTTCAAGAAAGGGATACATCAAATTGGGGCCAAGAGAACAGTTGAGCCCTACGGACAAAGGTTTTGCATGCTGAACAGCGTTCCAGAACGCCTCAACGGTTTGCGCAGAGATCATTGTTTCGCCGCCACGTCCCACTGCTGCGGAAATCATTATCGGCAACTCCTTGCCATCCTGATCAAATACCTCACGGATGGCGACAAGCGCAGCTTTGGCATTCAGCGAATCGAAGATGGTCTCCACCAGAAGCAGGTCGGCGCCGCCGGCGATGAGGGCCCGCACCTGCTGGATATAAGCGGTCTTGACCTGATCGAATGTCACTACCCGGAAGCCTGGGTCCTCGGCATCGGGCGAGTTCGAAAGTGATACGGTTAGAGGCCCGATCGCTCCCGCCACGAACCGTTGTCGGCCTGTCTCATTGGCAACTCGATCTGCCCATTCCCGGCATTGCCGCGCCGATTGCTCATTGATTTCCCAGGCAAGATTATTGAGGAAGGAATCGTCGATAACTTTTTGATAGAAAGCAGGGTCTTTCCGGCCGCCATGTTCCCGCGGGTCATCCACGAAAAACTCGCTCTGGGCGATGCTGGTTGCGCCAAAGGTATTTGTTTCGATGATGTCCGCCCCAGCTTCCAGAAACCGGCGGTGAATATCACCGATCATCTGGGGTTGAGTCAGGGTAAAGAGATCACCATTATTCAGCAAACCCTTGGTTGCGTCATTGAAGCGCTCTCCGCGAATATCGGCTTCCTTCATGCCGTAGGTGCGGATCGTCGTACCCATCGCTCCATCGATAATGGCGATGCGGCTTCTGAGGATCTTTTCAAGCGGATGCTGAGATTTGTTTGTCATGTCTCTTTCTGATTATCTCATTTGAATTCACGGGCTTTCTAATACCCATGAAAGCTGGTTCTCAGAAGGTCCACGCCAGACTCTTTGGCGATCTCCTCTATTGAGAAGGCGTGTATCCGCATGAGTTTGTCCTGTAATTAAAGCTGACCCCTGTGAGGTTGTATCGTTAAAACGGTGCGCGACTGCAACCTACACTTAGGCCCATGGGCTGGGCGGTGGCTAATTAGGTGGGCATCCAAATGCGGCGATCCGTTCGGCTCCATCGGCTCCATGAGCGCGCAAACGCCTGGCCTAAACAAAAATTTCGATTTAACGAAACTTTTTCCCTAAAAATCTGTCTTCGCTATGAGAGAGGCAACACTCCAAAGTGATCAGCTTCTTCAAATAGCAGTAAACCCTCCTCGGACAACGAGGTTGCCGCAAGACAGCCTCGTTGCTTTTTTGCAGAGGCTAGTCTATCCGGGTTGCTGTCAGCTCGACTTGAATCTTATCCTTGTCCTGAAGATTGTCTGAAGAAAAGATAACGGTGGGCTTTCCGATGGGAACCAGCGCGTTGGCCGACCATTGGTTCTGCCGAATCACCGGGGGAAGATCAGATGCATTGGTCGTTTTTGCCGTGCTGCTGACGTTCGCGCTGATCAGAATCGCGAGTTTGCCATTGATTTCCTGAGCATTCCAGCAGTCGATATTCACACCAAGGTCAATATATTGCAAATTGCCTTTATCGTCCGCTTTTACTGGCACTTTGTCACCAGTACGAATACTTTGTCTGTCATGGGAACGAGTCTCAATCGAGGTGGTATAAGCGCGGCTATTAGTAATCTTTCCGTTCTCCCCGACTTCCTGAACGGAGAACGATAGCTGATAGTAATGAGCGGGCGGCTCGGCTGGCTTACTGTCCTGCTGCGCGAACATGCTTTTGGGTGTCGCGAATAGGATGAGTGCCAGGCAGAAGACGGTAATTCGACGCATGGTGGCTCCTGTTATTGAGGTTGAGTGTTGGAATCAAGCTTCGGGATCGTTAGATCTGCAATGCGCAAAGGTGCATCCGACTCCTTTTGCGTTTTCGCTATTTGCTGCTTCGTGCTCGTTGGCGCTTGTCCGGAGAATTGAATCAGCAGTTGCTCCTGCTCCGTCAAAGGCGTTGGCGTAGGGAATTGATCGAGTTTGGGCAGATGCTTCTGCGCATGGCGTGCCGCAGTGACATGGACTTGCTCAACATGTGATACTTCCGCCGTTGATGCAGACGGCAATATTGGAGGGGTAGCAGGAACCTGAACTGCGCGTGTTGTTGTCTGGTTCGCTGATTGATGCTGTCGTTGCGTCAAGAAAGCAACCAGCAGCAGACATGCGAGCGCAGGGGCTGCAATCGTTAACCTTACCCACCAATAATGCTGCCGCCGCTCTTCAAGCGCAACAAGCACGCGTCTTGTCAGCGCTTGCGGATCGCCCGCCTTGGCAGGATCGGCATAACTGGTCAAAGCCTGCTCGAATTTCGCGTCGAGTTCAAAGTCGTTTTGCATAGCCCTTTTCTTCCATGGCCGCCAGTTTCTCCCGCAGAAGCTGGCGGGCACGCATTATCCGGGTGCGCACCGTGCCTTCGGGAATGCCGAGAATCGTGGCAATTTCTCCGGAATTTAGTTCCTGAATGCTAGAAAGCGCTAACGGCTGCCGGAGTTCTTCAGGCAAACCATCGATCAGGCGGTGCACTTTGTTGTGCCAATCGGACGCTACCACATTTTCTTCCGGAGTCGGATTGGAGGATGGCACTTCCGTATCTGCTTCGGACATGCTGGAGAGATTCGGAAGCCTGTCCACTGCAACCCGCCACGCAGTGCGCGCCAGAAACGCCTGCTCGTTCTGCAGCTTCTCCCATGCTCCATTGCGATAGAGCTTCAGAAAGACCTCCTGTACCACGTCTTCGGCATCATGAGCATGGCGCAACACGGCATAGGCCACGCGAAAAACAAAGCGTGACTGGCGCTGGACGAATGCTGTGAACTCCGCCTCATTTGACCGTGCCAAGCTGGGTCAACTCTCCCATTCACACGCTAAGACGGTAGAAGCATGAAGACTGTTCGGATTTTTTAATTAGAAAACGGATCAGAGAAAGACACGTAGACTTGGACGGCTAATCTCCCTTGCCAGCCCGCCACTTCAAAACAACATAGGCCAGATAACCAAGCTGGATGACCCAGGTCACCGCATAGGCCAGCACAAGATGGCGATGAAACATTGGATTCATGGCCGTTACCCCGTCACTTCCAGCGCCCGCAGCGCTTCCTGTTGTTCTCGCTTCTGGTCGCGCACAGCTACGCCATAACGGAAGGCGGCCATCATGGCCCCCCAAGCCAGCCACCCCGCCAGGTTCCACCACACGGCCGGATACATGCTGGGATCAAGCCCCGCATTCGGGCCGCCAAAGAATACCGGCGCCGGGTGCTGCGTGCGCCACCAGCGCGTGGACATATAGACGATAGGCACATCGGCGTACCCGAAGATCGCCATCACTGCGGCCAGCGTCTGCATCTGCGGCCCGGCGGCAAAGCGCCGCAGCAGCAGATACGCCACATAGATGAGATAGAGCACCAGCGTCGAAGTCAGTCTCTCGTCCCACGTCCACCAGATGCCCCACACTGGCCGCGCCCAGAGCGACCCCGTAATTAAACCGACGGTGCAGAAAACCACGCCCATCTCGGCTGTCGAAATAGCCAGCGCGTCTGCTTTCATCGCCCGGATATGATTGCGGTTTCTATATATGAGATAAGCAATAGACGCTACGAGATTGATAGCGAAAAAAATACTCATCGCACACCAGGCGGAGATGTGATAGTAGAAAATCCGCTGAATATTGCCCTGGTTGCTGTCAGGAGGAACAACAAACATGGCGACGTGGAATCCCTGGGCGAGCAGGCCAAGCGTCAGAACAACCCATAGCCAGCGAAGCAGCTTCATGCCTTGTCCTTGAAGAGGATGCGTACTTTAGTGTATCGCGGCGGCTGACCCTGACCAGCCTGATGGTTTGTCCCACGCAAACGAATTCGCGCCTGGATTCCATCAATTTCTTCTTTCCAACCGTCATACAAAGGGGATAGAGTGTTTCGCCATGGCTACAACTACCCTTATTATTGGCATTATTCTTCTAGGGATAGGACTTTTAGGTCATCACTTTTTCACCCGTCAGAAACGTAATCTCCATCCCGATGAGTCCAGGGTCCGCAGGTGGGTGGTGACCATCGGATCGCTTGTCGCAGGACTCTGGCTGGTTGCTTTTTCCGCAGCGCAGTTCCTGCACTACTACAAAGCGCATTAAGCCCTTACGGCTCATCGCTGAAATCGACTGCCAGCGCGCGGCCCTGGCTGCTGCTCTCGCGCGCCAGCTCGATCAGTCGAGTTGTCCGCCATGCCTGCTCCGGCGTAACCGCCAGCTTTGCCTCGCCCAGCAGCGCATCGCGCACGTTGGCGTAGATGCCGCGATAATCGCCCGCTTCTGTCTCTACACTTTGTGACGCGGCACCCTCCAGATACAGCTTTCCCCACGCCTCTTCAGGCTCGGAGCCAAATCCCGGCGAGTCAAAGCTCGTGCCTGCTTTAAGCGCCTCTTCCTGCGGATCAAGCCCGAATTTTACGAAGCTGCCCTGCGTGCCATGCAGGGTAAAGCGTGCTCCAGGCGCTTTGGCAAGCGTTGTCGCCCGCAGATATGCCGTCGTCGTGGCATAAAACAACGTAATGTCGAACACGTCGTCGACAGCGCCGTTTTCGCGGTCGATTCGCACTGATGCGGATATTTTTTCGGGTTTACCGAGCAGCGTAAGCGCTTGGTCAATCAGGTGCGGACCCAGATCGAAAAGTGTGCCACCGCCCGGCCCGCCGTCTTCTCGCCAACCTCTTTGCCGGGGCTGAGGCCGGAAGCGGTCGAAGTGCGATTCAAAGGTCACCAGCCGCCCTATCAGGCCGCTGACGAGTATTTTCTCCACTGTCTTAAAGTCCCCGTCCCAGCGCCGGTTCTGGTACGCCGTCAGCAGCCGCTTGCGCTCGCGCGCCAGCCGGATCAGCCGTGCTGCTTCGTCTGAAGTCAAGACAAAGGGCTTATCGATGACCACATCGCGATCCGCTCGCAGGCATTGCTCTGCAACCTCAAAGTGCGAAGGGCTGGGCGTGCCCACCACAACCAGGCGAATGCTGTCATCCGCCAGCAGTTCTTCAATCGAGCGATAAATCCGGGCGTTGGGATACGCCTTGGCTGCTTCGTCTCCAGTGCGCTGCACGATGGCCGCCAGTTCCAACCCGGGCGTAGCCGAGATGACAGCCGTATGAAAGATGCGTCCTGCAAGTCCAAAGCCAATAACTCCGGCGCGAATTGTATCTGTCACAGTTGCAAATCCTTGTTAGAGGTTAACGAACCCATTCTCTCCGGAAGCCACCCTGCTTCGCAAGCACGCCCAGGTCACTTCCTTCTGCGAGCGAACTTCAATCCCGACCACTGCGCGTCCACCGCGCAGACCTTGTAGTCGACAAAACCGCGTCCCAGCGCCAGATTGCGCGCATCATTCTGATTGAAATCAGTGTGCAGCTTTGCGCTGGTTTTCGGATGGATGATCCAGAATGACGCGCCTTCCGGCAGGTGCGCCTCTGCATGATCGACTGCTGCATCCAACTCGCGCAGCGAATGGGCAACATACAGGACAAGCTGCGTTCCCGGAACCATCCGCGCACTTAAAGACGCGCCCTCCGGCAGCTCGCCAATAATCTCCTCCATGGCATCTTCAGCACCGCCTATCAGTGCTACTTTCATATTTGCCGAAATGCCCAATTTCCTTGTTAAAGGAGAATTGTGCCAGCGCTGCATGTGCGGGGTTGGTTGCACTGGCTCAATAGGAGCCGAAGCGAGAGCTTTCTGCAACGCTCCCGCAAGCTTCTCCCACAACGTGAAGACCGCATCTGGTAGCTCCATGCGGAGCCGTGTGACTTTCTCTTCAACGCCTCCGGCAAAAACAATTGGGATGTGGCGCGTCGTCTTGCTGCCGCGCAGCACAATCGCGACTTCCCGTCCGTGCGAAGGCAGTCGGTCCAGATCAATCACGACAATTGCAGGATTCAGATTGCGAATATGCGAGATAAACGCGCTCGATCCATGCAGCGACAGTGATTCCACCTTATATCCGAGCTTTGCTATTTCCGTCGCGCGCTTTTGCGCAAGCTCATCATTCCAGCAAATCAGCCGAACTAACTGAACAGTACGCATATAGAGTTCAATCCAGCCGATATTTGGTCTCGGCGAGTTTATACAGTGGCCGCCAGACCAGCCTGTTGATGGTCACCACCATCAGCGCCATGATGATCGTCGCCAGCAGCAGAACAGGGAAGTTGCCCGCATCACTGGCCGCGCTGATTTGGGCGCCCAGTCCAATCGTGTGCAGAGTCTGGTCTTTCAAATGGAAATATTCGGCGATGATCGAAGCATTCCACGCCCCACCGGACGCAGTAACCAATCCTGTAATCAAGAAGGGAAAAATTCCGGGCAGAATAACCATCGTCCAGTATTGCATGCTAGTGAAGTGAAACAGTCGCGCGACCTCGCGCATTTCTGACGGAATCGCCATCGCGCCCGCAATCACGTTAAACAGGATGTACCACTGCGTTCCCAGCATCATCAGCGCAATGGATCCGATGCCCAGTCCAGCTCCCAGTTTCATCAGCGCCAGGAGGATGACCGGGAACAGCGCCGTCGCGGGAAACGACGCGGCAACCTGCGCCAGAGGCTGAGCAATCCGCGCCAGCTTTGGATTAAAGCCGATCGCCACGCCCACCGGAATCGTCCATGCCGCCGCCAGCAGCAATGAGACATTCACGCGAAAAAACGTCGCTACCGCGCCTTCGAGCAGGGCAGCAAATTCAGATCGTGGGACCTCTCGCAGCAGCAGGATCGCTTTGAACGCTGCAAAACAGATAACCCCTGCGATAAGGATCGCGAACACAATCGTAACCGCCACATTGCTTTTTTTCTGGATATTCCTTTGAGCACCGTGCCGCCGCTCACGCCGTCTCGCAATCGTGCGATAGAAATGCTCTCCCAGAGGCGCGAAGGTCCGCTGATGGATCGCTCCCAGCACATTCGACTGCCGCAGCGCCGCCAGCACCGGCGACTTGACCCGGTCCGCCGCTTCTACATTCTCGAACTTGAACTTGTCCGACCAGTCAATCACCGGACGCCAGATTAGCTGATCGGTCAACACAATAATCGCGACCATCGTAATCAGTCCGTAAGTCATGGCCAGCGAATTACCTGTTGAAGCGGCCGTCTGCAGATACGATCCCAAACCAGGCAGCCGGAAATTCCGCGTGCCCACTGGGAACATCTCGCAGACCATCAGGAAAAACCAGCCACCTGCGACTGAAACCATCGAATTCCACACCAGGCCGATCGTTGCGTAGGGAAGCTCCAGTTGCCACAGCCTCTGCCAGCGCGAGAAACGGTTAATGGTGCAGGCTTCCTGCAATTCGCGCGGAATGCTCTTCAGCGATGAGTAAAAGCTGAAGGCCATATTCCACACCTGCCCGGTAAAAATCAGCAGGATCGCGCCAAACTCAATCCCTAACTGACGGCTGGGAATCAGCGACATCATCGCCAGCATCACGCCGGGCAGAAAACTCAGCACCGGAATCGACTGGAGAATGTCGAGCGTGGCAATCATCAGTGCTTCCACACGCTTGTTATATGCGGCAATGTAGCCGTAGCCCACAGCAAACAGCAGGCTCAACAGATAAGCAACGCCGATGCGCACGCAGGAATAAAACGCATACAGTGGCAGCATCGCCGGCGATTGCGATATCTCCACCTCCGGCACTGCGCCGCTCAACCAGTAGCGCGCAATCTGCAGCACAGCATAGAAGCCAGCTAGCAGCCCCATCGCCACCGTCAGGTCAAGAAAAAACGGCCACGAGCGCTCGATGACCAGAGAGCGCGAAAGTGTGTAGCGCATCTTCACGGCTCTTCGGTCTCCGACACCGCCTCGGCTGTTTCCTCCTCGGTCTCCGGAAGAATGAAGCGACGTTTTGCCGCGTCGAAATCGAAGAGTTCCGCATAGCGGCCCCAGTTGATCGCCGTTTCCAGTTGCCGCTGCGTTTCATCCTCACTGAACTGCTCATCGAGCATGTCGAGAAAGAATTCTTCCGGGACCGTATGGTCATTCTTGTTGTTGAGGGCCCGCGTAATCTGCCGCAACAGCAGCACATGATCCACCGCCGCCGCGCGGAACAACTCCTTCTGCTTCAGAATCTCCGATTCTGCATACTCGCGTCCGGCAGGCGTGATGGCCACATCGCCTTCCTCAACTGTCAAGAAGCCGAGCAGTTGGGCCGCATCCACAATCGGCAGCAGGTCGTCGATCTCGAAGGAAAGCTCGTCCGCCAGCCGGTACACATCAATGTGCCCGCCAAAATCAATGATGAACTCCAGTAAACCCGCGATCCCGCCCGGACGCGCATGCGGCAGCATTTCATAACGCATTTGCCGTTGATCGCGTACGCGCCGTCCATCGGTATGCAGGCGCGGCACGTCTGGCGTCACATCAGGCCGCGTGAGCACCGTGTAGATGTAATCCACCAATCTGGTGAACGCCGCGTTCTTCTTGTCGCGTGGATGCTGAATCACAACCTTGAAATCCGTCCGCACATGTCCCGGATTGCGTCCCAAGACGATGATTCGATCCGCCAACAGCACAGCCTCTTCAATGTTGTGCGTAACTATGAAGATGGCTTTGGTGGGAATCGTCTTCTTCTGCCAAAGCTCCAGCAATTCGCTGCGCAGGTTCTCCGCCGTCAGAACGTCAAGCGCGGAAAAAGGCTCATCCATGAACAGCACTTCCGGCTCGACGACCAAAGCACGCGCAAAGCCGACGCGCTGCCGCATCCCGCCTGAAAGCTCTTTCGGGTACGCAGTCTCGAAGCCGTCCAGACCAACTGTGTCCAGAATCTTGAGGCTGCGTTCCTTCCGGGCCTCCGGCTCAATACCAGTAGCCCTAAGCGGTGCTTCCACATTTTCCAGAACAGTAAGCCAGGGAAACAACGCAAAGCTCTGGAAGACAATCGAGACATTAATATGCATCGTCTCAATCGGTTTGTCATGCCAGAAGACCTGTCCGGCAGAGGGCTTTGACAGGCCGGAAAGCATACGAAGCAGCGTCGATTTTCCGGAGCCGGAGGGCCCCAGCAGAGCAACTATTTCGCCCGGAAGAATGGAAAGATCGGTAGGAGCAATGACCTGAATGCGGTTTTCGCTCGGCTGGGCGTAAAACTTTTCCACTTGCTGCGCTCGAATAATCGCTTCCGTCATCGGTCCGGCTCCGTCTACATGTGTCCTAAACCTCTAAACGGGAAACTAGCGTCGGAAGTCTTCCGAGGCGCCTCGCCCGTTTTCACGCCCACTCTAAATAGATACGATTGCAGGAAGATGAAGCATCCTCCTTGTGACAGCGTATCATCCTAGTAGGAGTCATCTGTCCACATTTTCGGCGGCGACTTTTCGTTGCTGCCGCATTTACCCTATTGTGTAGAGAGAGTCGAAGAAAAAATGCAAGACAATCATAAGCCAAAAGTTTTGGTGGCCGATGATGAGAGAGTCATCGCGGATACTCTTGCCATCATTCTCAATCAGAGCGGATTCGAAGCCACAGCAGTCTACAGTGGAGAAAAGGCCGTTGAAATGGCTGGCGCTCTCAGGCCCGACATGCTGATCAGCGACGTTATTATGAACGACCTGAACGGTATCGACGCCGCTATTAGAATTCGCAGCGTACTCCCGTCATGCAAGATCCTGCTCTTCTCCGGACAGGCCGCTACCGCCGATCTACTTGACCGCGCACGTAGCCAGGGGCATGAATTCGAAATCCTCGCGAAGCCCGTCCATCCGCAGGATCTTCTCGCTAAACTCCGCAGCTGAATCAGGACAGATGGGCAGAATTATCTGCCGAATGGTGATTCAGTTTTCGTCAAAAATTTACCCGTAACAAGAAACTCAATCTCGCTGACTCGGTTGTGTAATGCTGACTTGCTGCTTCTACTGCGGCTGTGTCTGCAAATACTTATCAAACGGGATTTCGAAGTAAAACAGCTCTTTACCGTCGGCATCCTTTACTTCGCGAAGAAGCAGTTTCGCACCGCGCAATGGGGACGAGCCTAATCCCTGAATGTCATAAAAAAGGAATCCTGCACGAGTGGTGTGCGGCTCCACGACGAGGGCTGCATATTCAAACTCTTCGAAATCCTCTTCGACCTTGCCATTCGGAGTTTTGGGCTTGGTGTGAATGTGGATAGGGCCGACGGGGATATTCTCTCCCTCTTTGTCACGGAGCGAAATGCGTCGCTCTATATCGTCAGCCTCCGCGGCTGGAATTCGGTCGCCATGTGCGCTGACGAAGTTAATGCGCACGTCGTTGAGCGAAATGGGGCGGTCGCCGCTGTTTGTGATGATGATGCGGATGGGGAGGAACTGGTGTTCCAGATAGTCCACGCGAAACATCTTTATCTTTTCTTCTGTGTTCCAGGGCACAGCAGCGATGGCTACATGCTCGGTTTGATGAATATCGACGGCCGGATACGTTGCCGCGTCTTTGGCCGGCGGCGGTCCGTGTTCAAAGGCCGATGATTCTCCGACGCAAGAAGCAGCAAGCAAGACCAGGGAAAGAAAACAACGAGAGCACATCATCCTGTGGACGATTATCATCATCGCTTAAGACTTCAGTAAAGTGGGATTGGTAAGCGGATGCTGCTTTTCTACAGCCTGGCCCTCGCACTTGTGCTCGTTGTGGGCGCGCCGTACTGGCTCTTCCGCATGACAACCAGCGGGAAATACCGCGAGGGGCTGGGTGAGCGGCTGGGATTTGTACCTCATCGTTTACTGGCAAATCTAAAGGGTGAGCCGATTATCTGGGTTCATGCTGTTTCAGTTGGCGAGTTGCTGGCGGCTGCGCGCATGATCGAAGACCTGCGAAAGGAGCTTCCCGAATGGCGTGTCGTTGTATCGACCACAACGCGGACCGGGCAGGCCCTGGCGCGGCAACGCTTCGGAGTGGAGAATGTCTTTTATTTTCCATTGGACTTTGCTTTTGCAGTGCGCGCTTATCTGCGCGTGCTGAAGCCGCGTCTGCTTGTGCTGATGGAGACGGAGTTCTGGCCGCGCCTGCTTGTTGAATGCCGCCGCGCCCGGGTCCCAGTTGCAGTTGTGAATGCCCGCATATCAGACCGTTCGTGGCCGCGCTATCTGCGGCTGCGGTTTCTTTGGAAGCGGTTATTAGGCGATCTCCGGCTGGTTCTCGCGCAGAGTGAGACAGATGTGGAACGCCTACGCGCGATCGGCGCCGCGAATGTTTGCTATGGGGGGAATCTGAAGTATGACATCAGAGCTACAGAGCCCGCCGCCATAACACAGGCCTTGGCGGAATGGATTGAGACGGGAACGAAGGTGCTGGTTTGTGGGAGCACGCTGGAAGGCGAGGAGCAGCTTCTGCTCGATGCTGCGCCAACCGCTACGTTTATGATTCTGGCTCCCCGCCATCCTGAGAGATTTGAAGCAGTAGCGCGCTTGCTGGAGCACAATGGCAGGCCATGGGTTCGGCGTTCGCAATGGATGGCATCGCCCACGGCTCTTACCGCGGGCAGTGTTTTTCTGCTGGATTCGATTGGCGAGCTGGCTTCCGTATATTCGCTGGCGACAGTGGCGTATGTGGGCGGAAGTCTCGTCTCTGGAGGAGGGCACAATCCTCTGGAAGCAGCGCAGTTTCGCATCCCCGTAGTGATGGGGTCGCATTATGAGAACTTCCGTGCGATTGTGGATCGATTGCGGGAGCAGAACGCCATTCGCATCGCGGATCCAGACAATATTGGAAATGAGTTGGAAGCGCTTTTTTCTGATGAGGCGCTGGCTCGCGAAATTGGCGACCGCGCCTGGGGCGTATTTTCTGCAGAGTCGGGCGCTACGGCGCGTGCGGTAGCAGCGCTGACTAATATTATCAGGGAACAGGCATGATTCCCCGCGCACTGTGGCCTCTTACGTCTCTCTATGCCACTTTGGTCGCTACGAAGAATGCAGTCTATGATCGCGGACTAGCGAAAGCTCAACAATTGAGGTGGCCTGTCATCAGTGTTGGGAACATCTCTGTCGGCGGCTCTGGCAAAACGCCCTTTGCTATTGCTCTGGCAAAACTGTTGAAGCAACAGGGCGCGCTAGTGGATGTGCTTTCGCGAGGGTATGGGCGTAGATCGAGTGTGGTGGAGTGCGTTGACCCGGCAGGCAGCGCGGAGCGCTTTGGCGATGAGCCATTACTCATCGCGCAGTCGGCGGACGTACCGGTTTATGTGGGAGCAAGCCGTTATGCAGCGGGCCTACTTGCCGAGCGAGATCAACCTGGTGCAGGAATACATCTGCTCGATGATGGATTCCAGCACAGGAAACTGGCACGCGCGATGGATATTGTTCTTCTTCATCGCAGCGACTTCGATGAAAGCCTTTTGCCCGCAGGACGGCTGCGCGAATCACTCAATTCGCTGAAGCGCGCATCGGTGCTGGTTCTGCGCAAAGAAGATAGCAATGTTGAGGAGAGGCTGAGAGGACTTGGCATTGATAAGCCGATTTGGCCGATCAAGAGATCGATTATGGTCCCGAGCAGTCTGGGGAAAGCAGTTGCTTTTTGCGGCATAGCGCACCCCGATGAGTTCTTCGCAATGCTCAAGCTGCAAGGTGTTGAGGTCATTGCCATGCATGCCTTTCGTGACCATCATCGTTACAGTGATGATGATGTGCAGTTCTTAATGCAGCAAGCTGAAAAACATTCCGCAAGCGCATTTCTCACCACGGAGAAAGACCTTGTCCGCTTATCCCCAGCGCAAAGAGAAAAGTTCAGCTCTCTTGCTGCGTTTGATGCTGTGAGATTAAAAGTTCAGTTATGTGATGAAGCCGCTGCCATGCGTCATTTGGAGCTGTTGCTTCCAGCCGGATTCAAGCGATTGCTGTGAGAAAATGAGAGCTTGCCAACAGAAAATCAGCAGTTACGCGTGCTCATTCTGCGCTTGGGCGCAATGGGTGATATTCTCCATGCCCTGCCCGCAGTCACGGCATTGCGAGTCAAGCATCCGGGGTGGTTTATCGGCTGGGCGGTTGAGCCGCAATGGCGCGGTCTGCTGGCTGCGGAAGGGGCAGCGATTCGCGGTATGTCAATGCCGATCGTTGACCAACTGCATATTGTTCCTGCGAAAGAGTGGGGGCGGCATCCAATCAGCGCGCGCACCATAAAGCAGATACGCCAGACCCGTCATGAGCTTCGCGCTGCACAGTACGATGTGTGCGTAGATCTGCAGGGGGCAGTGCGCTCAGCGGTGATTGGAAAGTGGGCGCATCCGCGGCGGCTTGTCGGAGAACAGAAGCCGCGTGAATGGGCAGCGCGGTACCTTTTCGATGAACATGTGCCGACGCAAGGAGCGCATGTGATTGAGCAGGCGGTGGAAGTTGGAAATGCTGTCGTTCACGAAGAACTGCCGACCATGCTGCCCTGGTTGCCTGCAAGCGAGTGCGCGGAGCGATACTGCGATGCACAGCTTGCGGCATTTAACGGCAAACCAGTCGTGATTCTGAACCCGGGCGCCGGCTGGGGCGCGAAGCGCTGGCCTGCGGAACGTTACGGCGAGGTGGCGCGCATGTTTGCAGAGAAGGGCTATGGAGTTGTGATCAATTCCGGGCCAGTTGAAGAGGCACTGGCAAAAGAAGTGAATGCTGCAAGTGGGAACGCCGCTCTGGTACTCTCGCCTGCGTTGGATGAATTGATTGCGTTAACGCGCCGCACATCCCTAGTTATTGCGGGTGATACAGGGCCTCTGCATCTTGCCTCCGCACTGGGAAAGCCGGTGGTGGGCATCTTTGGCCCAACCGACCCGGCACGCAATGGGCCTTTTGGCGGCAATTTCCGTGTCCTGAGGCATCCTGAGAGCAAGCGCGATCACAGCCGCCGAGCCGAGCCAGAAGCCGGCCTGCTGACCATTTCATCCAGCGAGGTCTGGAGTGCCGCAATGGAGCTGTTAGAAGATGCCCGCTGACTGGAGCCGCGTTGCACGTCGCATCCGCGTGCCGATGGGATTCGTCTTTGCCGGGATCTACATCTGGCTGGCGCGTCCCACATTTGTCTCGATGGCTTGGAGCCTGCTCCTGGTGCTGCCAGGAATTTGGCTGCGCGGCTATGCCGCCGGATATGTGAAGAAAAATGCTGAATTAACCGTGACAGGACCATACGCCTACACGCGCAATCCGCTGTATCTGGGTTCAATGTTGATTGCATTTGGGTTTGCTGCAGCATCGAAAAGCATTGTGATTGTGATGTTGCTGGCTGTGCTTTTCGTCATCATTTATGTTCCGGTCATTCGCTCGGAAGAGGCATTTCTGCGCTCGAAATTTGCAGGCTTTGACATATATGCGGCCAGTGTCCCGCGACTATTGCCGCGTTTTAGACCTGCTCGCATAGAGGACAGCGGGTCGGATTCGGACTTGGGCAGTTTTTCTTTCCCTTTGTACCGCAAGCACCGCGAGTACAATGCACTCATGGGTGCGGCGGCCATTTATGCTGTGCTCGCCCTCAGAATTATTTTCAAGCACTAGAAGAGTGAGCACGGATATTGAATTGGCATCCTAGATTTCTCCCCATTGTTTTGTGTTGTTTGTTGCTGACATGCGGGCGGGCCCAGAATACACAGAATCAGCCTGTGCAGAATGCGCTGCAACTGCCCGCGCCCCATCCCGGCCTTGCGCTTCCCGCGAAACAAAGTCTGACTTATAGCGTAGATTGGCGTGTCTTTTCGGCTGGAACGGTAACGTTTCATCAGGAAGCCGACGGCGATGTGCAACGCATCAATGTCGTGGGCGATTCAATCGGCGCTGTAAATCTCATCTATCGGGTCAGCGATCGCTTCCAGTCTTCTTTTAATCGGCGCAGCGGCTGCTCGGCAGAATTCAGCAAGCAGCTCATAGAAGGTCGCCGTCAAGTCAACAGCGATCTGAAATTCGATTATGCACAGAGTAAGGCAATTCTCGATGATAGGAACCTTGTTTCCGGTATGAGCAAGCACCAGGAAACTGTAATTCCCTCGTGTGTATCTGATTTGCTTTCAGCAATTTTCTATACGGCATCGCTGCCCCTGCAAGCAGGGCAGAGCTTTCAGATTCCGCTGTTTGACGCGGGGAAGACCATCCCGGTCACAATGAAAGTTGAAGGCAACGAATCCATAAAGACACCTACAGGAACTTATCAAACCGTTCGCGTACAGCCCACCGCTGATGCGGGTGTAGTGAAGAACCGCGGCAACATCTGGATCTGGTATACGGACGATGAGCGCCATATGCCGGTGCAGATGCGAGCGCGGCTCTTCTGGGGAACAATTACGTTCAGCCTCACCAACATCGATCAAAGTAGTTACTGAATTCGATATCGCTCGCGCATGAGCCGCTGCAGGCGCGGCTTATAGATCAGGTTGTAGGCCAGCTCCTTGTCAGGGAACATGGCGAGCGCTGCGCGCCGGCTGTCTGCCACCATTTCAGCAGCTTCGTCCACGGTCACCGTATCGTCCTGGCTGATGACGGACATGACCATGTTCATCATCATCTGCAGACGGCGAATTTTGCGTTGCTCTTCGCGCAACTCTTCCGGAGTCTGGCGCGGAGATTCGGTTGTTTCAGGGGAGTTGATGTGTGAATGCGGACGGTCGCGATTGCCATCAACTTCACTTGGGCCCATGCTTGTCCTCCATAGGCGGCACTGGGGGCTTGCTTTTCCGCCGTCGTACAACGGTAGGGATGCTGTGCAAACGGAAAAGATGCCAAGCGTAGTCGAATTGGCACGATTACTCTGCAGGAACCACACTCCAATCGGCTTCTGTTACATGTTTCCCGTCCAGATAGAAAGTGGAGGCGCCAAGCAGATCGGTGCGATAGGTGCGAACATGGGCATCCTCAAGCTTTTCCAGTGTTTCAAGCTTCGGATGCCCATAGTAGTTGTGCAGTCCGACTGAAATTGCCGCGTATGATGGCGAGACAGCGGCGAGAAATCCGGGTGTGGTGGATGTCTTGCTGCCGTGATGGCCCACTTTCAACAGATCGGAATGCAGGCCCCCGTGCGCGACCATGCGCGCTTCGCTTGCTGCTTCAGCATCGCCTTCAAGCAGCGCGGACGTCTGGCCATAGCTCACGCGCAGCACGAGCGAATCATCATTGCTTGGCGTAGCTCTGGGCATATAGCCGGGTGCGGGGGAGAGCACTTGAATCTCCGTGCTGCCGAAGCGAAACGAATCACCAGCGGCCTGTTGCCGCATTCTGATGCCCAATGCTTCAGCTTCCTGGATGATTCGATCATAGGTCGGCGAATCCGGATTGCGACCGATCCACAATTCGCGCGGTCGGAAGTTCCGTAACACGGCGGGCATTCCGCCAATATGGTCGGTGTGAGCGTGCGTGATTGCGACCGCGTCCAACTTGCGAATGCCGCGTGCCCACAGCACCTGCGAGACGACATCCTCTCCCATATCGAATTTCGCATCAGGCGAAGCGCCGACAACGCCGCCGGCATCGATCAGGAGGGTTTTCCCTTCCGGTGTGATCACCAGCAGCGAGTCACCCTGACCTACATCGATGGTTGTTACTTCGAGCGAACCGCGGTGATATAGCGTGCGATTTGGCACGATCGCGATAAAAGCGGCAGCGGTAAGCACTGTAAGCGTAAGCAAGATTGCAAGTCTCTGTCGCCGGACAAGCCATATTGCGAGCGTCGTCCCGGTCAACCAGATGGTAATCGCGATAATCGACGGGGTTGGCGTCCGTAAATCCCCAGTCATTGAATTGGCAAATAAATGGATCACCCACAGCACAGCATGAAGCACGGCCGAGGTCAGCACGGCTGGCAAAAATGCGATGGCAGGTGCGACGAGAAGCGTAAGTAAAACGATAATCGCGGACGGCAGAAGAATGCCGAGTAGCGGAACAACGAAGAAGTTTACAGGCAGCGCGACTGCGGTGATGCGGTGGAAATAAAGAGCCATCGGCATCGACATAACAAGTTCCACGATGACGGAGATCAACAGCAGTTCCAGTCCGCGCAGCAAGCCGCGCATCAAAAACGGAATTGCGTTGGATATGCGACGGCCAACGATGAAACTGGCGTGTTCGGCGATCAGCCTCATGCTTACGCGGAACTGCGCGATACGCGGAGGCAGAGCAGGATCTATCGGCAACAGCCAAAGGTCTCGTAATGCCGCAAGGTATGGCGCGAACGTCTTTTCTGCAATCGGGGCGGCGACGCCGGCAATTGCCAGAACCGAAAGCAGGGTCATCTGAAACCCGGCGTCTAACAACGCCTGTGGCTTTATCACAAGCAGGCCCAGCGCCGCGAAGCCGATGGCATTCAGCGCGCTTCGCTCTCGCCACAGTAGCCGTCCGATCAGAAATAGCGTAATCATCCAGAATGAACGCTGCACCGGCTGACCGTATCCAGTAAAGAGCGCGTAACTGAAGGAAAGCAGAATGGTGATGAGCGTGGCTGCGACGCGCGGTAAGCGGACTGCCTTTGCCAGGAAAAAAATGAGTCCGGCGAAGATGGCTAAGTGCATCCCGGAAACTACCAGCAAGTGAAACGACCCAGTGCGTTCAAAGCCAGTGCGTACACCGCGCGAAAGATAGCTGCGGTCTCCGGTCAGCATGGCTGTCAGCATTGTCGCGTCTTCATGGTTCAGCCGAAAAAACGCTGGAAGGTGCGCGCCCGGCTGCTGCCTATCTGCAAACGCAAGCAGGCGTGAACTTACGTTTTGCTGCATGCTATGCAGCCAGCAGGAAAGCGTTGTATGCGCTGCTTCAGAGACGACGCTAAACGCGGCCGCTTTCCCGCTGCCGAATGCGCCGATGCCTTCGGCGAGCATGTATTCGCTCTCGTCCCACACGCCGGGGTCGAGATACCGCTCCGGCTGCCGCATAGTGACTGTGGCACGCACTATGTCTCCGCAGCTAATGCGTGGAAACGCTGTGTCAAGCGGCGCAAAGAGCGTGAGAGACAAGCCGCCTGCAAGTGGCTGAGGCATACCATTTGTAATTACAGAGTTTAGTTTCAACTGGAATTGTTGGCTTTGCTCTTCGCGTAATTTGTCAGAAAAGGGAAGAGTTGATTCGATGCTATGGACGGGTCCAAGCCGCGTTACTGTCCCTTCAACGATGCGCCGAGTTCCGTCCGCGAGCTGCACAAGCTGTATCTGCGGGGCAGGCTGTGGAGCAGCTTCCGCGCAGAAAACGCCGAGAATAAGAAAGGTGGCCCCCACAGGAAGCAGTGAAACCCTTTGCGCTTTGGAAGCGGCAAGCAGGGAAAAAGTCCCGCAACCCAAAAGCCCGAACAACGATAGCGCCGGAGCAAACCACATACCTCGCGAGGCACCGACGCCGCACGAAAAACAGATAGCCGCAAATAGCAGCGGCACAAAATGGAACCGCAAAGGTCCGGTGACAATGGAAGACGGCGCGGCTTGGTTCGCTGCCTGAGGCATTGTGTCGCAACCTCAGCAGGACATGAGCAGGGCCTCAGGCAAGCGACAATACTGTGACGCTTTCCAGATGAGAGGTCTGCGGAAACAGGTCCACCATATGTATGGTTCTGAGATGATAGCCGGATTCTACCAACGCGCGCAGATCGCGTGCGAGCGTTGCAGGGTCACACGACACATAAACAATCGTCTGCGGCCTTACTTTGGTAAGCAGCGAAACAACTCCATTTCCGAGCCCTGAGCGCGGCGGGTCTGCGATAACCAAATCGGGTACAACACTGTGTTGCTGCCGCAGAAATTCCAGTGTTCCGCTTCGTACGGCTTTGTGCAGTTTGCCGGGTAAATTCTGTCGCAAATCACTTGAAGATGAGGGAGCCGCTTCAACCGCGATCACTTTCTCAAACCGCTGACTGAGTACTTGTGCAAACAGTCCGACGCCCGCATACAGGTCCCATGCGAGGCTTCCGGAAAAATCTGTTGTGACAAGCTGTACAAGCCGATTGATCAGGAACCGGTTCACCTGGAAAAATGATCCGATGCTTACGCGATACGCATATTCACTGACGCGATAAGTGAGTGCCTGCGCTTCCCACTCCACCAGCTTCTTTTCCGGAGACCTTTCATCTCTTGCCGAAAAGATGGCTGTTCCCGCAAGCTCTGAAAGAGCTTGCTGCATCTCCCGGCAAATTCGCTCAAGCACAGGAGACGGATTGCTTATATGACGCTGCGTCCAAAGCGACATCAGTAGATCGTTTTCATTCGTGAAGAATTCAATTTCGTTTAATCCCTGAAACAAACCGCCACCGATGCGGCTCGCAACATCAATGGCACGCTGAATCAAGGGAGAGGCAATCGGGCATCGGCTTACCGGAAGATTTGCATGAGATGCACGCTTCTTGTAGCAAAGTGCAAATGGATTTTGTTGAATGTGCAGGCGAACACGGTTGCGGTAAGCAAGCGGCTCCGCATACACCGGAACAATTTCAGGCAGAAGCGCTAGTCGGGCCCGCTCCAGCGTTTCGCGCAGGATATTGAGTTTCAGATCAGCCTGATGCGCGTAGGTTGCATGTTGATACTGGCATCCGCCGCACTGTCCAAAGTACTCACAAGGTGGGGCGGCACGCTCCTTTGACGGCTCAAGGACAGCATCCAACTCGGCTTTGGCAAAGCTTTTTTTGTCTTCCACAATGTGGGCTTCAACGATTTCGCCCGGCAGCGTCAAGGGCACGAATATCGCCTTCCCCTCAGCGCGCGCCAGTCCCGCTCCGCCATAGATGCACTTCTCGATTTCGAGCTTCATGACTGGCTCATGTAGAAGAGGCTCATGCGCGGCAGTCGGTATTTTTCGAGAAGCCGTTTGTGCAGAAATTGCTGCTCAACTTGTCGAATCTGCGCAGCCTGCATGCGGCGCTTATAGGGTGCCAACTCTCGTGCCGCCTGTTCGCGAAGGGTTGTCAGATCGGCTTCGGGAGTCGTTGCTATGAGCGTTGCAAGAAGCTTTTCTTCAAGCGCAGTAAGGGTCCGTTCCAGTTCTTCGAGGTCAGGCTGCTTCGTACGAATGTCGATGGCCAATTCTCGCAAACGATGACTCATTTCATGGGCTGATTCCTGCGCAATTCCGGACAATGTCGCTGCCGAAAGTTCTCTGGCGCATGACTCAAGATGCACAACGATGCGCTCGGCCTCAAAGCCGGGCGCAGGTGTTTCACTGCCTCCTCCCGAAGCTCCAGCACCCACTGAAGCCTCTTTCATTTCCTCAACCGCTGTCATAACTTCCTGCGTGCAATAAGCCAGGCCGTTTACGCGCCGGACTCGCGCACGCGATTTGCGCGATTCGTATTTGTCGAAGGCGGCGTCGATGCCGCGCAGCACAGCTGCAAGCGGCACACCTGCCTCGCGCCACGTTTCAATGAGCGCCCAATCCAGCGTCGATAGCAGAAGCAACGATCCCCGCCTCCGCTGAAAGTGCTCTTCGATTTCCGTGAAATAGTTGAAATAATTTTCCAAAGTACGACGATATCAGGAGTGGGACGCGTGCTCATTCGCGTTCGCTGCACCCTTCATTGCGCGGTTGCGCTCGTAAATGAGGCGAAGTCCGTCGAGGGTGAGCCTGTCGTTCACTTCTGAGATGTATTTTGACTCGTCAGCGATAAGATGCGCGAGGCCCCCGGTGGCCACGCACTTCGTTTCTTCGCCAAGCTTAGCAATCATGCGTTCAAGAATGCTGTCGACGAGACCGATGTGACCATAGAACAGGCCGATCTGAAGGTTATCGACAGTATTGGTGCCGATGATCTTCGCCGGCTTCTTGATTTCGACGCGTGGAAGCCTCGCTGCCCGCGCAAACAGAGCTTCCGCGGAGATGTTCAAGCCCGGAGCAATCGCGCCGCCGAGGAATTCGCCCTTCTTTGAGATCACATCGAAGTTGGTAGCAGTGCCGAAGTCGACCACGATGCAAGGGCCGCCATATTTGTGAAACGCGCCAACGCAATTGGCTACGCGGTCAGCGCCTACTTCGCTCGGATTATCGGTCAGGATTGGCAGCCCGGTCTTTACTCCCGGTTCGATGAAGAGCGGCTTGTGATGAAAATAGCGCTCGCAAAAAACACGCAGGATCCAGTCCATAGGCGGAACGACTGACGCAACCACTATGCCGGTAACGGCGCTGCTTTCGACCCCTTTGCTCTGCAGCAGGCTTTGCACCAGGATGCCGTACTCGTCGGCAGTCTGCGCATGCCGCGTGCTGATGCGCCAGGTCGCGCGCAGTTCGCCGGCGTGTCCGTCGTTATGGAGCGGATAAATCGCTATGACCGTATTTGTGTTGTTTACGTTCAATACAAGGAGCATTTATCTTCTACGGTCCTTCACCTGATTTCCCGAACTCCGCCTGAGTACACGGTGCGTAATCCATGTGGCGTGCGCACTTGCAGAAAGCCGCGCGCGTCCAGACCCGCCGTCACTCCTTCGAAGCCTTCCGCTTCATCAACACGTACCTGCTTACCGCGTACCCAGCTTGATGCCCCCTCCAGACGGTTAAGTACAGATTGCTTCGCGATGTTCGCTTGAACCGGGTCAGAGAGCGCGAGCACTTCGCGATGAAGCGATTGTAGCAGGGCGATCAGCAATTCCTGTCGCGGCCAATCGCGCCCCGTTTCGATGTGCAGCGATGTGGCGAAGCTGCTCAACTCCGGCGGGAAATGCTGCTGATGCACGTTGATGCCAATGCCTACGACGAGATGGCGAATGCGAGTAACTTCAGCATTGAGTTCGGTGAGAATGCCGCAGAATTTGCGCGTACCGAAAAGCAAATCATTGGGCCAGCGCAGATCACATTCCAGCGACGTAACCTGCATGACGGCATCGCGTACAGACAGTCCAGCAGCAAGCGAAAGCCACAGCACGTCCGCCGGAGGGATATGTGGACGAAGCAGTACGCTTACATAGAGTCCCGAACCGGGCGGTGACGACCACTCGTGTGCACCGCGCCCGCGGCCTGCCGTTTGTTCATCAGCGAAATAGACCGTACCGTCTTGCGTGCCAGTCTCGGCCTGCTGCATGGCGTAGGTACTAGTGGAGTGGATCGTTGGGAAGAAATGCAGCTTGCCGGAGAATGGAGTGCCCGCGAGAGCATTGCTTAGCGCGGGAACGTCGAATGGGTCATCGGGGATGTCCAGCATCGTCGAAATTCGCTCAGGATGACAATCAGTAAATCTCAGCAGTGATTTTCATACTCAGATCCACGGCCACGGCGGAATGGGTCAGCGCGCCGACTGAAATATAATCGACGCCTGCAAGCGCATACTTGCGTATGTTCTCAAGGACGATTCCGCCGGATGCTTCAATGGGAATCGTCAGCCCGCGATCGCGCACGATGCCAACTGCTTTCTTGATTTCCGCGGGCGTCATATTGTCGAGCAGCAGCGATTCGGCGCCGTTATCGAGCGCTTTTTCCAGTTCGCCGAAAGAGCGCACTTCAATGTCGATGGTCTGTCCCGGTTTCCGCAATTCATGCGCGCGCTGCAGCACTTTCTCAATGCCGCCGCCGAGCGAGATATGGTTGTTCTTGATCAGGATGCCGTCGGAAAGGTCGAGCCGGTGGTTTTCACCGCCGCCGCAGCGCACAGCGTATTTGTCCAGAATGCGTAACCCCGGAATTGTCTTGCGCGTGTCCAGCACGCGGGCGCCGGTCCCGGTAATTGCGTCCACATACTGCCGCGTCATGGTGGAGATGCCGCTCATGCGCTGCATCAGGTTCAGAATGACGCGCTCGCAAGCGAGGATGACACGCGCGTTGTGGCGAATCACGGCGATGGCGTGGCCCTTGGTTACGCGCACGCCGTCGAAGATTTCCGGATGACTGATGACTTCATAGCGACCGCTGCTGCGTTTGTCGAGTTGCGCGAAAATTTCGAGAAAGCGCGGGATGCAACCGAGTCCGGAGACGACGCAGTCCTGCCTGGCGATGATGGTGGCCGAGGCGCGCAGGCTCGGATCGATCGTGACTGCTGTAGTGACGTCGCTGGTGGCCTTGTCCTCCACCAGCGCCTGCTCCAGAATTGCCTCGACCCGCCTGCTTTTCCAGTCCATTCAGTTCCCTCTAAGTTGCCAAATCGTCCAACGCCTTGCGCGTTTTTTCAATCAGGATAACGAGTTCAGCCGCGCGCTTGCGTAGACCTTCTACTACTTGCGCAGGAGCTTTGCGGAGAAAGGCGGCATTACCAAGCTGTCGTTCTGCGTTGATCTGTTCTTTCTCGAATTTTGCCAGGTCTTTGGTCAGCCGTTCGCGTTCGGCAGCAACATCGATTTTGCGTTCGTAGATGATTTGCACATCGAATTGTGGGGTTGAGCGGATGCCAGCGCCTTCGAGCGGAGCCGTCACAAAATTCAGCGTGGCTGCTCGCGCCAACTTTTGCACAATTCCGTCATTCGCGCCAAAGATATGCTCTAGGCCATTGTTGGTGCGGACACGCACCGGCACGGTAGATTTTTCTTCCACGCCAAGGTCTTTGCGTGTGGCGCGAATCGCAACAATCAGTTCCTGCAATTGCTGCATATCAGCTTCCAGGGCAGCATTCATCGCCTTGTCGCAAGCCTGCGGATAACGCGACAACGCGATCGACTTAGCCGAAGGCTTACCGTCGTACACTGCATGCCACAACTCTTCCGTAAGAAATGGCATAAAGGGCGAGAGGAGACGCAGTGCCGCTTCAAAGGTGCTTAGAAGTGTAATCAAAGCTGACTTGCTGACTTGCTTGGACGCAGACTCGCTGAAATCGAGCCGCAGCTTGACGATCTCCAGATACCAGTCGCAGAAATCTCCCCAGAAAAACTGATAGACGAGGCTGGCCGCTTCGTGGAAACGATACTCGCTGAGCGCCTTGTTCACTTCGGCTGCCGTATTGTTGAGACGGGAAGTAATCCAGCGTGCTTCAATGGGCGCATTGGCATCAGGCGCATGCGCATCGGCCAGAGTTTGCGGGTCAATGACGATTCCCGCTTCAACGGCCCGATCCACATTCATGAAGATGAAGCGGGCCGCGTTCCAAATCTTATTGGCAAAGGCGCGATAGCCTTCCGTGCGCCCTTCGCTGAAGGCAATGTCCGTTCCGGGAGAAGCCATGGCCGCCAGCGTGAACCTCACAGCATCAGTTCCATATTTGCTGACGATCTCGATGGGGTCGATCACGTTGCCTTTGGTCTTCGACATCTTCTGCCGGTCGGCGTCGCGCACCAGCGCATGGATGTACACCTCACGGAAAGGCACAGCGTCTTTGAGCATGCGTTCGGAGCCGTCGGCCATCGGCACGTCGAGCATAAAGTGGCAGCCAAGCATGATCATGCGCGCCACCCAGAAGAAGAGGATGTCGAAGCCGGTGACGAGCAACTGCGTGGGATAGAAGACATCGGAATCGTGCGTGTGGCGCGGCCATCCGAAGACAGAGCAGGGAAGCAGCCCGGACGAGAACCAGGTGTCGAGCACATCTTTTTCCTGTTCGAGTTCTGTGCTTCCGCAATGCGAACACTTCATAGGCGTCTCGCGTGCGACGGTAATCTGCTTACACGTCAGGCAATGCCATGCGGGAATGCGGTGCCCCCACCATAGCTGGCGCGAGATGCACCAGTCGTGAATGTTGCGCATCCACTCGAAGTAGGTCTTCGCGTACTGCTCCGGCGTGAACCTGATGTAGCCCTGCTCAACAGCAGCGATGGCCTTGTCGGCCAGCGGCTGAATCTTGATAAACCACTGCGTCGAAAGCCGCGGCTCGACGACAGTCTTGCAGCGATCGCATTTGCCAATGGAGTTGACGTGGTCCTTCGCGCCGGCCAGCAAGCCTTGTGCTTCGAGATCTGCAAGGATCCGCTTGCGCGCCTCGTAGCGGTCGAGCCCGGCGTATGCGCCGCCTTCGGCATTGATGTGCGCTGTTTCATCCATCACGTTGATGGAGGGTAGCCCATGCCGTTGACCGAGCGTGAAGTCGTTCGGATCGTGCGCGGGGGTGACCTTCACGGCGCCTGTTCCGAAGTCGGCGCTTACCCAGGTATCTGTAATAATAGGAATTTCGCGCTCAACCAGAGGCAGCCGCAAACGCTTACCGTGCAGATGTTTGTAGCGCTCGTCTTCCGGGTTTACAGCCACGGCAACATCGCCCAGCATCGTCTCCGGACGGGTGGTGGCGACTGTGAGAAACTGGCCCGGTTCTTCAATGACCGGATAGCGTATTTCCCATAGTTTGCCCTGCTGTTCTTCATGTACCACTTCAAGGTCGCTGATGGCCGTCTGGCAGCGCGGGCACCAGTTCACGATATAGGCCCCGCGATAGATCAGTCCCTGTTCGTGCAGCCGCACGAAGGCTTCGCGCACCGCCACAGACAAGTTGTCGTCCATGGTGAAATATTCGCGCGACCAGTCCACGCTCGCTCCGAGCCGCTTCATCTGGTCCAGAATCGCGCCGCCGTAATGCTGTCTCCACTGCCACACGCGCTCGACGAATGCCTCGCGGCCGAGCTCCTGCCGTGTCTTATTTTCTGCGGCTAGCTCGCGCTCAACCATCATCTGCGTGGCGATTCCGGCATGGTCGGTCCCAGGGAGCCATAGCGCCAGATCGCCGGACATGCGCCGCCAGCGCGTAAGGATGTCCATCTCTGTCTGATTGAGCATGTGGCCCATGTGCAGACGGCCAGTGACGTTCGGAGGGGGCAACAGAATGGTAAAGTGCTGCGCTGAGGGAGCGCCTCCCGGAGTGGGCACGTCGAAGAGGCGCTCACTCACCCAGTATTCCGCCCAGCGATCTTCAATCGCGGTCGGGTCATAAACTTTCGGCAGATCGTGAGACATTTTTTAAAGAAGACCTAACCTTTCACGATAAAGCATTTCGCCTGAAGCACAAAGGCCGCCAGAGGCGGCCTTCGGTGTTTTAACTGATTCCGTCTTAAAACGGATTCAGCTTGTCGAGACCAGTCTTCTTTTTCTTGCTGGAAGACTCTTTGCTCTTGTCGACTGGGACATTCTTGGCTTTGCCTTTCTTTGTGCCCGTCTGGACCTGTGCGGCGGCAGGTTGGCTGCCGCCCTTTACATCATTGACCTGGTCTGGCGCCGCGGCTGGCTTGTCCACCGGCGGCAGAGCCGCATTCGAGGTGGCAGGGCCGACTGCTTTCATTCCATAGTTATCGGCTGCCGGGTTTCCGGGTACTGGCGTTGTGCTCGCGGGAGCAGGGGCCGCTGCGCCATTACCAGGAGCAGCTTCGTTGCCAGCGCCGGCAGCTGGGGCCGGTGCGGCTTCAGTTGAATTACCCGTTGAATTTCCGCTCGGGTTCACAATTTCAACACTGGTCGAGTTGCCGCTGCTGTTGACCGTCGGAATTGCTTCCATTTCGACCGCAGTGCTGCCGCCCGCGCTCGCTGGAGCAGCCGTGCCCGTGGCGGTTGCGGCCGAGGCTGTCGCAGTCCCTCCACCGTAGGTTGGAGCAGCAGGCATTTGCTGGCCCTTCATCGCAGCGTTGAACATGGCCACAGTCGTATCACGAACTTGCGGCGCCGTGGTCTGCGCGGGGTCTGTCAACGTTGGCTCCCCCACACGTACGGCGCGTACTGTTGATGGGCCTTGCTTCACCAGAAGAAGAGCGCGGTCCTTGAGCCGAACCGTGGTCCTGCTGCCCTCTTCAGCCTCGCTTTCCGCCAGTTGCGCCTGCGTTGGCTCGGGAACCGGCCGCCCCATGGCAATCAGGCGGTCTTTGGCGTCTTCAACATGCGGAGCCATGGCGTACTGTGTTACCACGCGGTCATAGGCGTCTGCAGCACGGTCGTTATACGCCTTTACCAGTTCCGCTTTTGCCTTAGGTGGAAGGTTCAATTTTGACGCCAGCTGCGCCTGTGTCACGTAAGCGTCGCCCAGCGTGATCAGTGTCTGGTCGCTATGGCTGAAGAGTGGATAGCTATCGGCCACGGTCTGCAGGCGCGCAATAGTCGCTGGCCAATTTTCATGCGAGGCGTAGAACTGGCCAATTTCAAACTGGCGCTGCGCCAGGACCTCCTGTACATCGCGCAAACGCTGCTTGGCGCGTGGAACAAGCGGCGAGTCAGGAAACTGCTGAATCATCTGCCGGTATTCCTGCTCGGCATGCAGCACATTCTGCGGGTCGCGGTCGGGCTTCTGCATCTGCTGGTAATAGATGTCGCCCACCTTCATCTGCGCCTCGGCCGCCTCAGGCGTGTTGGGGAAGAAGGTGATGAAGTCCTTGTACTCCTGCTCGGCCTGCGTAAGCGCCGCCGATCCGCCCTCCTTGTACCAGGTGTCACCTACGGCCAGTTTGGCGCGCATCGCGTATTCGGTGTCGGGATAGGTGTTCAGCAGTGTCTGCAGATCGAGGCGGGCCACGTCGTACTTGCCCTTCTTCATGGCCTTCATGGCCTTGTCGAAGAGCTCCTTGTCTGGTTGCTTTGAGTTCACATTGGCCAGCGGATTGGTGCTCAGGTCTGACTGCTTCTTTTTCTTCTTGCCGAGAGCGTTGCACGCCGGCACCATCGCCAGGCACAGACAAACAGCCGAGACTTGGGTCACAAAACGATTCATAACACCTCAACATCTATGCAAGTTCTGACCCTTGCATCCTATTTCTGTCAGGCCACCGGGCCCAAGCTTTCCACTTCAGCTGCCTTTCGCGCAGCGTCCAGTAGCTCGCGCGTATTCCGCTCAGCATTGCCGTCGCCGAAGACCGCATTCCCGGCCACCAGCAGCTCGCCCCCATTTTCGACGACCGCAGCCATCGTATCGTGAGCCACGCCGCCGTCTACTTCAATCCTATAACTCAGTCCCAGTTCCTGGCGAAGTCCTCTCAACTGTCGCATCTTCGTCAGCGAATAGGGGATGAATTTCTGACCGCCAAAACCGGGGTTTACGCTCATCACCAGAACGTGATGCACCATGCCGAGAATGGGCCGCAGCACAGCCACTTCCGTCGCCGGGTTGATGACCACTGCGGGTTGCATGCCGTGTTGGGCTATCAGCTCCAGCGTGCGATGCAGGTGCCGGCAGGCTTCATAGTGCACGCTTACCCAGTCCGCGCCCGCGTCGGCAAATGCCGGGATGAATTCATCGGGGTTCTCGATCATCAGATGGCAATCGAGTGGCAGGTTCGTAACCTTGCGCAGCGATTTCACAACTGGCGGTCCCAGAGTGATATTGGGCACAAAATGCCCGTCCATCACGTCCACATGGATGACCGTGCCGCCACCGCGCTCAGCCGCCGCAACTTCGTCCGCGAGACGGGCAAAATCCGCCGAAAGTATGGATGGAGCCAGTTCAACCACGACATTGCCAGTGTATCAGTTCAGCGCATGTGAAACGCCCATAGATTTGGCCATCACTATCCACTAGAATTGCGCGGTCTTCCCCCAATCTGAAAAACGGGTATGAAAGTCATGAGCAAGAACATTGTCCTCTGCTGTGATGGCACCGGCAACGACTTTGACGATCCGGAAACCAACTCCAACGTCGTAAAACTGTACAGCACCCTTGTCATCAATGAAAACCAGGTGGGCTATTACCATCCTGGTGTCGGAACGATGGGTTCGCCTCAGGCGCATAACCGGCTGCAGAAGGAGTGGTCGCGCATCAAAGGGATGGCCTTTGGCGCCGGCCTGCTTGACAATGTCGCCGACGCCTACCGCTACCTGATGAACATCTACGAAGATGGTGACCGCATCTATCTCTTTGGATTCAGCCGCGGCGCCTTTACGGCACGCGCCATCGCCAGCGTCTTGCATGTTTTTGGATTGTGCTGTGCCGGAAACGAGGGTCTTATCCCATATTTGTTGCGAATGTATTCGCAACTCACGCGCAAGGCAAAACGCAAGAGATCAACCTTCGATTCAGAAAAGGCGTTCAAGCGCACGTTTACGCATCAGAATCCGGTGAACATATACTTCTGCGGCCTTTGGGACACGGTAAGTTCTTATGGTTGGGTCTATTCGCCCATCAAGCTGCCTTATGAAGGTCGAAATCCCATCATTCTGACTGGTCGCCACGCCGTTTCTATACATGAGCGCCGCTGCTATTATCAGGACAATCTTTGGGGCAAATCTTTTTCTGGACAGGACATTCGCCAGGTATGGTTTTCCGGTGTGCATTCCGATATCGGCGGCAGTTATCTGGAGCAGGAAAGTGGCCTGTCAAAAATTGTGCTGGAATGGATGCTGGTTGAAGCCGAGAAGGCTGGCTTGCTGATCGATTGCCGGAAGGCGCAGGCGGTGATGGGACGCCACAACAGTGCTGAACATCATCACGGAATGCAATACGCAGTCCCGGATGCAAATGCGGAACTTCACAAGTCGCTGCGTTCCTACTGGTGGATTCCAGAATGCCTGCCACACCTGGGAAATCCCCGGTCAAGAGACGGTGGCCTGTATCTCCCGCTGGGCCGATATCGCATGATTCCACTTGGCTCTCACGTCCACGAAAGTGTCTTGGAGGGAAAGTGGAAACCTGCTACGTTGCCTGCGCATTGCGTCGAGCCGTGGGTTCGCTACAGGACGGAGTGAGGAGGCTCATTTCCTCTTGTTATCAGTCAATTCCGACGCATATTCCATCGACCAGATCGCGCCAGGACGCATGTACATGCTGGCGCGATACATCCCGTCTTCGTCATACGCCTCGGGTGTGCGGAAGAAATATCCGCGGTCGCGCCAGACCACATTGTAGACGCCCTCGGCGGTCTTGTAGCCCTCGTCAGGCATGCCCTCAAAGATCATCTCTGAGGCGACGGCGAAGGTCGTGCCTGTCCATACCTCCGTCACCTGCGGGTTCTGATCGAGCAGCTCACCTTTCGGCCCCATGCCATTCACTGCCCCCATCTCTCCATTGCCGAAGAGCAGCACATTGTTGTTGTAAACCGTCTTCAGCACGGAGAGCCGCATTCGCTTAGGAACCAACTCGCCGAGGCCGGTAAGGTTGGCGTACCATTG
>NZ_DASQIX010000009.1:0-39847 GCF_035631355.1 Alloacidobacterium sp. | reverse complement strand
TATCACCCGTTAGGCTTCTACAAAAATCTGATGTGATGGCTCAACATGGAAAATGAAGGTTCATTTGCGATGCGTCCGAATCGGGATGGGAGCTTCGACAGCATCTGCCTGAGGTGTTTCCAGACTGTAGGAACTGCTTCAACGCGAGATGGTTTGAAGACCGTCGAAAAGAATCACAACTGCGACGCTTATCATCATGCGGCAATGATCCCTTCTTCACAGAAGGAAGAGCACCGATCGCGGAGCTGATGCGCTAGGCCGGAGAAATGTATTTCTTCATGATCTGGACGATCTCCTGCATCTTCCCTTCAGCGGCGGCGATGAAGCGATCATGCACTTCGACGTCCGTGCCGGAAGCACGAATCAGATAAAGCAGGTTGATTACCGCCTCGATGGGCATTGTCAATTCATCCAATAGATGTGTTAACTTGACCGTGTCCTGAACGCTCATTAGTAGCTGCGATGCGTCGTCAGATTACTGGGTTGGGCTTCTGGTTCGACACGAGGGTATGCAGACCTTTGTTCCGCGCCTGAGACCAGCTGAATATGCCACCGCCATCGCTTACCCGAAACACTCTCGAAATGAGCGCAATATTTTTGCAACAGCGATGCTCGCGAGCCTGCCCGTTCTCTTTACAGCATTGGTGAGCCTCTTCCTGCTGCGTCCTATATAGACTGGATTTTTGGACGGGAATCCTGCCCGCCACATGCGCCTTGTTCTTTGGCTCTCGTATGAGGAAAACCCACTCTGCATAAAGTACCGCTAGAAGCGCTATCAGCAGTACGCGTCTGATCATTGAGCATCGAATGCATGGAGATGCACGCCGACGAAGTGCGCTACCACAGGGAAAAGCGCTTCGAGGAAGAATACCCGGCGCATTCACGAAGATATCCAAGGCAATGGCATGGCCGCCGGCTACCCCGCATCTCGAAGATGTGAGGTATTGGCAGCCGCGTACCGAGCTACGATTTCGAAGTTATCAACGCGTGAATTTTTCGCGGCGCTCGTCGCAATCCGATAGACACTCTCGATTCGCTGCTTTCTACTCGCTCTCGCCTTCGCTCACTAAGCCTGGCCCTTTGCCTCCGGTGACAGCTCTGTTCCCAAATCCTGCATTCAATTCGAACTCAAGCTCAGGGTCTGACTGGCCGAAAGTAGACTCGGTCTGCTGCTCATTCAACTGCTCATTTGGATCTTTCATTTTCCCCTCAAAAAAACGCCTGTTTGTGACAGCAGCTAATGTGCCTTTACTCTGGACAGCAGCGACTGCATATCTGGGTCAAGTTGCAAGTCTGCGAGTGAGACGCCATTCTGTCGCCCCTTTTTTATCAACTGTTCCGCGCTGGTCTCATCCGCGGAATGATTATAAGCCTCCACTACATTTACCAGTACCTGCGAATCGCCGGGAGCCAATGAGAGCGCCGCTTCAATGTGCGGAATCGCCTTTTCGCGCAGGCCTTTTTGGGCATAAACCAATCCCAGCCACGACTGGTCCATTGCATTCTTTGGATTCATCGCAGCTTGTGCCTGTGCCAGACTTTCGATCTGGTCGAGGGCAACAGCTGCCTTCTTCTCTTCTCCTAGCCAGCGATAAGCCAACTCTGCATATCGCCAGGACAAAATCTGCCGGCTATCCAAGGCAATGGCCTTCTCGCTGGCGCCCGCCGATTCCGAATATCTCTTTCCATGCAGATACAACAGGGCCAGGTTGCTGTAGGCGCCATTGCTGGGAGCCATTGCAAGGGACTTGCGCAGCGCCTCTTCTGCCAGCGGAAATGATGAAGGATTACCGCTGTCGAGATAAAAAGCCCCAAGATTGAAATACAGCATGGGGTTGTCCGGACTGAATGAAATGGCCTGTTTCACCTGTTCTATTGCATCGGAGTATTGTCCGTGCCGGTAGTAAAACAATGCCAGTTCGTTGCGATTAGACCAGTCGCTGGAATTGAGGGCCGCCGCGCGCTTGTATTCTGACTCCGCCTCGGCAAGCCGTCCCGCCTGCTCATACGACCAGGCCATGCCGATAATCGCGTCAGGATTGCGATTGTCGAGCGCAACCGCTTTTTGAAATTCCGTCAACGCCAGCTCGTTATTGCCGGTGAGGGTGTGCAGCGATCCCAAAGTGACATATGCGCTGGGCAGTTGCGGATTGAGCTTGAGCGCTTGCTCGCAATTCGTCAGCGCTAACTGAATCCACTTAGAATCATGGTCCGCTTTGTACTTGAGCCGGTATGCCTCACCCAGCTTCGCATATGCCAGAGCGAAATCCGGGTCCTGAGCGATTGCCTTCTGCAGGCGATCAACCGCCAGATCGAGATTCTGAGGCTTATCGAAGCGCTGCAGGTAACTGAGCGCCTCGAGGTAAAGATTGTAGGCCGCAGGTACGCTGCTACTGCCTGAGCGGACAACCGCGTCGGACGCCCCGGAAACATTCAGCAACCGGCCTAGTTGCGTGACCGCATCCTGCTCGGCGGCAGCCAGATCGCCGCTATCGTTGGAAGCAGCTGCCGCTCCAATCTGCCGCAGCGTTTCCGCATTGATGAGGTTGATATTGATCGCCACATGTTGCCCGGCGCGCTCCAGCCTGCCTTTCACAACAAGGGTTGCGCCCAGTTGCTTGTACGCAGACACGGGATCAGCAACATTGCTGCTGCGAACAACGCTGGCAGGAATAACCCACAAGGATCGTTGGCTCGTATCCAGATTGGAGAGGGCCGCGGTCGTGCTGTCCATCAGACCGGCGGCCAGAGGGCCGGTTGCCGGATCGGCGCTGGCATTGTCAAACGGAAGAACTGCAATGTGCTTTTCCTTCGGGCCGAAGAGCAGTCCGCGCACATGTTCGCGCGGCACGGGAAAGGCGAGGAGGGCCAACAGCAGAAGTAAGACGACAGCAGCAGGAACCAGCCACCATTTGCGTGAAGACTCAGGTACTATAGGGCCCGAAGCGGCAGCGATGATGTTACTGAGGGCTTTTTTCTGCGCGGAGGATGCTTTGCGCAATACCTTCGACGTTTGACCGGATATACCGGCAGAAGCCGAAACCGTGCCGCCGGCGCTTGCCTTCGCTGAGATCTCAGCGGTTTTCTGCGGAAATTCGCGCGGATCTATCGTCGCCAGTTCCTGAAGCAATTCGTCGCAGCTTGCATAGCGGAGTTCACGCGTCTTGGAGAGGCACTTATAAATAATTCGCTGGAGACCGAGCGGCAATTCGCCGGAGATTTCTGGCGCATCATTACAGATGCTGTGAGCTACCGCGGGAAGCGTGTCACGACGGAAGGGATGATAGCCATTCAGCATCTCAGCCGCTGTCACGCCGATGGACCAGATATCGGCTCTCTGGTCGATCACTTCGCCGCGCAACTGTTCTGGCGACATGTATGCCGCTGTTCCGGAAATCGTCAGGCTTCGTGTCCGGCTCTCGTCGCTCATGGATTGAGACAGCCCGAAATCGACAATCTTAGGAATGTTCTGCCGCGTGAGCAGGATGTTGGACGGTTTGATATCGCGGTGCAGGATATTATGCGCGTGCGCGGTGCTCATGCCTGAGATGATGCCGCTCAGCAACTCGACAGCTTCGCGACCGGGAATCGGACCCTTCGCAATCTTCTCCGCGAGAGAGCCACCATCGTAATAGGCCATTGCCATGAAGAGTTGACCATCATCAGCCTCTTCAAGCCCATATACGGTGCAGATGTTTGGATGGTCTAGTGCCGAAATGGCGCGCGCTTCTTTGAGGAGAGCTTGTTTGTCCGATTCACCCCCATAGAGAACTTGCGGTAGAAACTTAAGCGCTACGCCCCGGTCGAGCTTGAGGTCCCTCGCCTGCAGGACAACCCCCATGCCACCGGCGCCGATGCGCCCCAGGATTTGGTAGTCGCACAGAAAATCCCCGGGAGCGGGCACACTGTTTCCCGTCCGTGGCAGTCCGGTCATCGTGTGACAGACTCAGCAGGCAACCGCATAGGGCCGAATAACTGGGGGATTTCGTAGTAAGGATACGCGAAAGTGACACCAATTCGCGCGCGAAATCGCGGAAAGTAAGTTTTGAACGATACTCTCCGCTGCAAAGGTGACAGCAGTAGAGGCGCAGTTGCATCATTATAGTCAGGAGAATCTGAGGTGTTCACGTAAATGATATGTTCACGTAGGCATTTCCTTCAGACAGGTTCATTGGCGTCCGTCGCAGCGGTTACGGGCAGGCTGCGGAGCCTGAAGGCATGGGGAGCAGAAACCTCCGGAACACCTCTGCTCAGTGAGTTTGGCTATGGCGACGTGCTGATGGCCAGCGACCCGCATGAAGCGCAACTGATGAACACTCATGCGGTGTTGATGGCGTTGAGCGAGGACAGCCTGTTGAAGCCTTTCCGGCAGATGTCCGGCATGCCCGCGCCGGGCGAGGACCTGGGTGGGTGGTACACCTATGATCCCGATTATGACTATCGCAAAGGCTTCGATAAGGGCTTCGCTCCGGGGTGCACTTTCGGGCAATGGGTGTCGGCCTTGGCCCGCGCGTACGCCATCAACGGAGATGAAGCGACACGCCAAAAGGTCCTGCGCCTGAATCGGCTCTATGCGCAGACCATTACCGCGGACTTCTACGTCAGGAATCGCTTCCCTGCATACACCTATGACAAGCTGCTGCTGGGGCTACTCGATTCACACACCTATGTGAAGGATCCTCAGGCGCTGGCCATTCTGGAGCAGACAACCAACACTGCGCTGCCACATCTGCCTGGACACGCAGTAGAACATGATGTTCGATGGCGAATGGACAAGCCCGCAGATGACGCCTCGTGGACCTGGGATGAGTCTTATACCATGCCGGAAAACCTCTTCCTGGCCTATCAACGCGGCGCCGGACACAGATATTACGACCTGGGGTTGCAATACCTCGATGACAAAACATGGTTCGATCCGCTCTCGCGAAACGAAAACGTGCTGAAGGGCAGACACGCGTACAGCTATGTGAACTCGCTGTGCTCGGCGATGATGGCCTACATGGTTGCGGGAAGCGAGAAGCATCTGCATGCCGCTCAGAATGCATTTGCCATGCTGCAGGCACAAAGCTATGCGACCGGCGGATGGGGTCCGGACGAGATGCTCCGTGCGCCGGGAAGCAGCGACGTCTACAACAGCCTGACGAACACCCACCACAGCTTTGAGACTCCGTGCGGTTCCTATGCCCACTTCAAGTTGACGCGCTACTTGCTGCGCGTGACCCGCGATGCGCGCTACGGCGACAGCATGGAATGCGTGATGTACAACACGGTGCTCGGCGCGAAACCTCTGCAAAACGATGGCGAGAATTTCTACTACTCCGACTACAACTTCGACGCGAAGCGCGTTTACAAGGAAGCCCGCTGGGCATGCTGCTCAGGCACGCTGCCGCAGGTGGCAACCGATTACCGTATCAATACCTATTTTCGCGGACCGCAGTCGGTGTATGTGAATCTCTATATTCCTTCAACGCTGCGGTGGACTGAGGGTGGAGTGACACTTTTGCTGACACAGGAGGGTGATTATCCCTTCGAGGACCATGCAACTTTCACGGTTACAAGTTCGGCTCCGGCTGATCTGACACTTCATTTCCGCATTCCTGCATGGGCTCCGGGCGCGTCAATTTATGTGAATGGAAAGCGGCAAAGCGGATTGGCCATGCCCGGACAGTTCGCTGCGATCCGGCGCGAGTGGTCAACCGGAGACCGCGTGGAGTTAGAACTTCCCTTACAGATGCGACTGGAGACGATCGATGCGCAGCACGCCGACACGGTCGCGCTCTTGCGTGGGCCGCTTGTGCTGATGGCCGTGAAACAGCAACAGGACAGCCCGCTGCCGAAGTTCACCCGCGAGCAACTGTTGGCGGCGCAGCGCATTAGCGAACGGCAATGGCAGGTAAACTCGGCGAACGGACCGGTGACTATGCTGCCGTTCACGTCTTTGGGAGAACAGCCCTATACAACATATGTAAGGTTGTAAAAGGCAGCCATCCTCCTCATATAAAGTAGTCCCCTGCGCCTTAAATGCTGATACACTGACCCCGCTTGATCTGACAGGCGAGACCTTCGCCTCATAATGGGCCATAAGCCGTACCATCCGGAGGGGATTGATGTCCTTTCGCTCGGTTTTCGTGGCTGTCGTTATTGCATTTGCGCTGATCGTGTCCGCTTTTCTCATCAACAGACAGCGGCCCAGCGTGGAAACCACACAACCCACAGCGGACTTTGTCAAAGCTTCAGGCAAGTGCGCCGAGTGTCACGCGCGCATGCAGTATGCGGTCGTCCACGAATACGAAATGTCGGCCCACGCGAAGAAGGGCGTCAATTGCCTTGATTGCCACCAGCCATCTGAAGGCCAGCAGAAGCAGGACCATCATGGATTCGTAATCGCCGCACATCTTACCGCGGGAAACTGCCGCTCCTGCCACGAGGGTATTTATCAGGAATTCCTGCGCAGCCGTCACGCAGCAACATCCTGGGCGGCGATTTATGGCGAGAAGGGACTGAAGCCGGAACAGGTCGCCTTCGCAGAACAATATCAACCCGGAGGAACGAAACGCCCGCCGCATCCATTCGTCACGGCGGAAGGCACGTCGGCGATGGTGAGTGGCTGCGAGCAATGCCACGCTATCGGCAAGCCAAATGACGACGGCACCATCGGCACCTGCACAGCATGCCATTCGCGCCACACCAGTTCCATTGCGCTGGCTCGCCTGCCTTCAACCTGCGCGCAATGCCACATGGGCCCGGACCACTCGCAGATTGAGATCTACGAAGAGTCCAAGCATGGCGTCATGTTTGCAGCTCAGGAGCATCTGCTGAATCTGAATGCCGAACCAAAATCACTGACGACGCGCGACATGTTTGTGCCAACCTGCGCTACCTGCCACATGTCCGGCCTGAATGGACTGAAGGTGACGCACGATCCGACTGAAAGGCTTTCGTTCTATCTTGCCGACGCCGTGACGCAGAAGCGCCCCAACTATGCGAGGGCACAGGCCAATATGAAGGAGGTATGCGCGCAATGTCATACTCAAGACGTTATCGATCGCGTTTATACTCAGGCGGAAGCGGTCGTGGCCTCCACGAATGCCAAAGTCCAGCATGCGCAGGCGATTGTGAATGGACTACGTAGCGATGGATTGTTGAGCGGGCCGCCTTTCTCCAATCCCGTCGATTTCCTGTACTTCGATCTGTGGCATTACGACGGACGCACCTCGAAGCATGGAGCATTCATGGGCGGAGCCGACTTTGTCCAGTGGCATGGAAACTACCCCATGATGCAGAAGACAGTCGAGCTGGAACAACTGGCTGCGGAGCTGCGGAGAGAACGTGCGCATAAATAGACTGCTGGCAAAGGCACAACGAATTCTTCACGATCCGAGCCTGCGATGGGTGCACGATCTGCAGCTCTGGCTGGAATTATTTATCACTGTCAACCTGGCCTTTCTCGCTTTGGATATTTACATCGCGCACTCGGTAAACCATTTTCGCCGCGCGGCAGAGTATATTCCGCTGTACTTCTCTATCGTTGCGCCTGTGGCCCTCGCCATCGTAATTCTGTTGCGCTGGCTTTGGGGCTTTCAGGCCGCCTGGCGCGATGTTGGCTATCTGGTTGGGTGGCTCGCCGTGCTAATAGGACTAGGCGGAGTGCTTTTTCACCTCGAGAGCCACTTCTTTGTGGATCGCACTCTCAAGAGCCTGACGTATGCGGCTCCGTTTGCAGCGCCATTGGCATATTCTGGACTCGGCTTTCTGCTGCTCGTGAACCGCATAGTTGCTGCGCGCAGCGCAGAGTGGGCGCATTGGGTCATCTTTCTCGCGCTGGGCGGATTCCTGGGAAATTTCGTACTCACACTAACCGATCACGCGGTGAACGGCTTCTTTGTAAAGACGGAATGGATTCCGGTGATCTCTTCTGCCTTTGCAACCGGCTTTCTCGTCGTTCCGCTGATGCTCGCGGTGACGCGGCGATACCTTGATATATGTTTTGTAGTTATGCTGGTGCAGGCGCTGGTAGGCATCCTTGGATTCTGGCTGCATCTCGAAGCCAATCTCGTCGGACCCGGCTCCAGTCTCTTTGACCGCCTGGTCAATGGCGCCCCTCCCATGGCTCCCCTTCTCTTCCCGAATCTCGTGGGACTCGCGTTCATTGGATTATGGGCCTTGATTCCGCATCTGCCGGAGGCTTCACCCGGCAGGTCGTGGCTTGGCACAGTCTATATGTGGGCACACGCCGGAGAAGAATCAAGCGCTGCACAATAACGTCCCGGCCATCATTTCTTTTCAGTTTCCGCCATGAATTTGACAAGCTCATCCTTCCAGATAGCGGCGTGCGTGTGAGTTCCGTGGCCTCGTGTCTCGTCAGTAATGGGGAGATCGATGAATTTTGTCTTCGGCATTTTGGGAAGCACACGCGGACAGATGATCTGAGCGACCTCCGGCGGGTTGATAAAGTCGTCGGCAGAATTAATCCAAAGTGCGGGTGCGACAATGCTCGAAAGTTTAGGTTCCGGATTGTAGTTGCGCGAAGCGTTGATGTAATAGATCAGATTGTTGGCATCTGCATGGCTGATCGTCCGGGCCATATAGTCATCGACGTATTTTTCCGACTGCGCTCTAGTGGGGTAGTTCTTCTGCATCTGCAATGCTGAAGAACCCATTATCAGGAGCATGGCTTCAGCGCCGCGCAAGCCTTCAACTGGCTCGCTGGTGTATTCGCCGTCCTTCCATGCGGGGTCATGCTTGACGCTTTCGATGGCAATGTAACGGGTCATGCGGTTGCGGCCGGCCAATTCGACGGGAAAACACGCGAAGGGCGCCAGAGCATCCATGAACTGCGGATAAGTCTCACCCCAGATCCATGATTGCATGCAGCCCATCGAGGTCCCAAGAATAAGGCGCAGATGATCGACGTGCATGCCTTCGGTGAGCATGATGTACTGCGAGCGGACCATGTCATCGTAGTCGTACTGCGGAAACTTCATGTGGAGACCATCGGAAGGCTTGGAAGAATCACCATGGCCAATGTCATCAGGAAGGATCAGGAAATACTTTGTGATATCGAAGGGTTGGCCGGGGCCAAAGAGGACATCGGAAAAAAGAGGACTCAGCAGCGTGCGACGGTCTCCTCCCGTGCCATGAAGCAGCAGGATGGCATTATCAACATGGCCGTCCGCCCCGCGATGCGGCTCGCCTAGAGTCAGGTAGTGCAAGTTAAGTTCGGGAAGAGTCTCACCCGTGCCGAAATGAAAATTATGAATGACGTAAACATTGTCTTTGGCGGGCCACTTGGATACATGCTGGTTTTGAGCGGTGGAGGGGAGTGCGCAGGAAAGAATGATGCAGACTATCGCTGCAAAACGCATAGTGACGATCCCTCGTACGAACGACTCTCGAATGAAATTCGAGCGCAAGGATAGGAAATCATAGAAAAACGAAATCCGCTATTAGACACGCGAGGATGTGCGTCTTCGACGCAGCGAACTCACAGAACCCGAGAAGGCTCTGGCGCTCCAGCAACGATTGCGGGCTGCTCAGAAATTGCTCTAGTTGAATGCAAGGGTGAAAACAAAATTTGAATATCAGGGAAAGCAACATAAGGCGAAACAATCCGATAGAAGCCCCAGAATTTAGAAGATTCTGAAAAGGACACTGTTTCGTAAGGGCACGGCCGGGTGCCCCATCCTTTCGCGTTCTTTGCGAAAGGATGGGGCACCACAAGTGTTGAGATGCAACAAGAAAGTTGAGGTGCAAAGCACCTCCAGGTAAAAGCCGGGAACTTTAATACCCGGAATAAGAACCGCCGACGAAGTCGGCGTACCTTGCTGCCGCAGGCCGTATCCGCGAAGGGTCGAAGACACGCAGCGGATCACTCTCGACGCGCGTCGAAAAAGCGATGCGCCACCTATCCCGCGCCTCATTTCTCCGCGCGAAATGTCTTCCCCAGCTCCGTCTCCGCCAGCCGAAAATAATGCCGGAAGTTATAAATCAGCGGCGACCACTTCGCCGGATCGACATAATGCTCGCTCACCACAAACTCCTCATCCACATGCACGCGCAGAATCTCAACCTCGCCCGCCACGCCACCGCCCAGCGCATTCAGCTTCTCGCCGCTCATTTTGTGCAGCTTCACCACGCGAGCCTCCATGTGTACCGGACACTCCACCGCCCGCATCGGCTTCACTATCTCGCTCGGCACGGGCGTCAGCCCTGACACCTCAAACTTCTGGTGCTCATAACGAAACTGCTTCGCCTTGATCTCCGGCACCGGATCCTTCCCCGTCAGCGGAGCCAGCTTCTCCACCTGCGGCCACATCTCCGGCGACGGCAGATTGATCACGCACTCCGCATGCCGCGCAAAGTTCTCCGCTGTCTTCGTCTCATCCAGCAGCCCAAGCATCAGCGTCCATCCCAGCGCCCAGAACGATGAGATCGGCGCAAGGTTCGTGCTCCCGTCCTCATTCAGCGAACTGATCAGCGCAACCGGCGTCCCAAAGTAAAGAATTCTGGGTTCAATCATGACAAATTTCCGCTCCTGCATCCGCAAACCATCTCCTTTCCAGATAGATGCGGAGCCGCACAGGCTGGCTTCTGCGCCGGCCGTCCAAAACTAATCCAGAATATGTCGAGGCCACTACCAGATCGGTCGTGCAAGCGAGTCGGTGCGTCAAATTATGCCAACTGTAAGGTCGAAACGCCCATCCTTCTCCCCAAATCATCGAAGAGTAGGATGGGCGTTCAGTGTCCGCGCCGAACGCGAACCATCAAGGAAGAAAAAATAAGTTGAGTTACCTCCTGGCTCCAGCCGATTGCTGGGCCGAGAGGGTTTGGGCGGCTTGGGAGGCCAGTCCCAGTTGCTCTATCAGGCCGAGTACGTTCCAGTCCGCCCAGTGCTCAACAATTTTTCCCTTTTCAATGCGGTCGATCGTCGTGCCGGAGATGGTCGCGCTCCTGTTTGTTGGCTGCATGCCCAGGAACGTTCCCCTGTGTGTGCCGTGCAGTTTCCAGTGCAGGACCACCTCATTGCGTTCCGCTATTTCGTCCTCGATCGTGAATTTCAGATCGGGGAAGGCGTTCCTGCATGTGCGTATGTGCTGTTTGTAGTTCTCCGCTCCTGACGTGAGGGATGGGAAAACCGGGTCGTGGAAGTGGCACTGTGGTGACATCAGCTCATCGACAACTTCCTCGCGGCCTTTGTTCCACCCCTCTTCCATGAGCTTACGAGCGATTTTTTTGTTCTCGTCAGACATGGTGGTTCTCCTTTGCCTAACAGGATAGTCCTCCACCCCTGCCCATTGCACCGCACTCCCGGAATTCCTGTGAATTTCCATGTAGCCGAATTCTTGTATCGAATGCGATGGAGAGCATAAAGCATTGATCTTGCGGCACATTCTTTCGTCGATGCTCACTCTTCCGAGGAGATAATTCACGTCATCCGGCTTGACGGATTTCGCAGATCTGGTAGTTTCGGATGCTTCGGTAGCCGATTCCTAAACTAGCCATTAAGTTCGGGGTGTCCCGTCCTTTGCGAACCCAAAGAATGAGAAAGCACGAACCTTCGTAACCAATGTGAATCCCGCATGACGTATCAATGCAAATCAATCCAGACAATCAAAGCCTAGCAACATTTGCGAGTATGTTGAAACGAACTGGGCAGCGGAATTCACTGCCTGCTGCGCGTCGTCAATTCCTACGTAGAGTGCCTTGTGGGTGATTTCATCTCTGAGATAGGCAAGTCTTCCGAGCTCGTTGCTGAAAGAAATCAAGCCATTGGGCTTTAGGTATTTATTTTGTTGCAGCCAGCCTTGAAGAGAAGACAATGCGCTTCGCATGCCGATCGTTTGACCTTTGTTGTCGATAAACTTACAGATGTTTTTGAATTGAAATACTGCGTATAAGAAAGATTCGATGCCAAGATGAGCTGTTACCAGCGCTAAACGCAGTGCCGTCGGATCGTCCTCACATAGAATAGCTAGCGCACGCCGCAGATAGCCTACGCTTGCACTGAGATAGTTGTTTTTGAGAGAGGGTATGGCTCTGTCGACAAACTCAAGCGTTTCGATCGCTAAGACTGCGAGTTGAGGCAACGGAAGGTCCTTGTCTTCCCAAAGACCATTTTTGCCCTGCTGTTTTAGAACCCAATCATGCGCCAAGTCCAGATGCCGTTTCGCACCAGCAACTTCACTTCTTGAAATTGCTTCCATCGCCGTAAGAGTTACGTGGACGTCGGGCTCAGAGACCAGCCCGGTTGCACTAGAGAAGTCTAGCGACCAACTTCCATCAACATTTTGCTTTTCGAGCAGCCATGCAGCTGCTTGCTTACCGCGATTTCTGATTGACTCCGAGATGGAAAGTTTCAACAGGCTAAGAGCCGCAAAACTTGTCGTTGCCACGCTAGGGACCCTTTCAGGAGGCCCCCCGCTCTTAGCCACCCATTCCCACCAGTACGGCGGCGTCTGTTCTGCGAGAAGTGAATTCAATGCAATCTCGATTGACGGTCGAATCCTATTCATGAGCTGGCGAGAACGACTTACCGTGCAAAGATCCACCGCTCGCGATCGCACACCATCCCCGGAGATCGGCTCCGAAAACGCATCGGCCAGTGTCGATTCGAATTCTAAAAAAGCGGATTCAAAAGCACCTACACCAAATGTAGTTTTAAAGATGTAGCGTGCGATTCCTTCTTCCACAAAGTGCTGACTCGAACTGAGCCAGAAGATCTTAGGAGGCGTCCTCCATGGAGAGGAACTAATCGCTTCCGCAAAGCTCTGTTGATCCTTTTTCCATGCCGTAATAACCGATTGAACTTCCTCTTTAGATACTTCGTTTCTCAAGAAAACTTGAGCTTCATATCGCGAATCCACCTCTAGGAAAGAGCCTTCTAACATCGCTGACAATGCTAAACGCCCTTTTCCCGACCCTGAAGTCACTCGGCCTAAGCGCCGAAGTATTTTCTTGTTGTGTCGGAAGACGAATTCTCTCAACGGATTTGGCTCAGCCTTTCGCCTCGGTTCCCTTTTCAGATCCTGCCCACTAGACCGGTGTGAAGGAGCTGAAAGCAAGGTGGTCAAGTATTGGCTGACCAAGGAAGCATAAGTGCTCTGATCAAAGCTCAACCGCGTTGCCAAAGACCTCAAATCGGACTCTTGAGCAGCGACCAGCTTTCGAGGAGGAACACGCTTCTGACGAGTAAAGAGGTAAAAAAATAACGGAATGCGATTTTGAATTTGGTTAATTATTTCCAAGGACTGGAAATACTCGAAGAAATCATTTCGATGATTCTGGTTCTGACGTTTCGCTGTAGACACGCGACGAGCCTACCATAGCCTGCATCGGAAGGTAGAAGCCGGGGACTTCAGTCCGCGAAAATGAAAAGCACAGTCAAAGACGACACACCTTGCTGCCGCAGGCCGGGTGCCCCATGTCTCGCTTTTGAGACATGGGTTTACCATACGCCCAATGGACTTTTGAGGGAGACGAAGGCTGGGAGAAGAGGGCTTCAGCCCTCTGAATAAGAACCGCCGTCAGGCAGACGGCGTACCTTGCTGCCGCAGGCCAATGCGCAGGTCGAAGACCGCAGCGAATCACTCTCGACCGCGAAGCGCACCTTATTCGCGCGCCCAAAAAATCTTGTCAAGCCCCAAACTACCTCCAAATCCCGCAACCAGCACATTCCAAAAGAAATAAAAGCCGCCGAAGATTGGCGTGTTATTTAGCCCAAATTGCTATCCTGAATATAGGGACAGAAATTCCCAGCGAAGCAGGTAACGGCGAGGCCCGATTACCTCGTATGTAGTTGAAAACACTGGAAGCATCCTAAATAATCAAAGAATCAATGAGATAGCGGGGGATGATCCCTAGCTATCTCATTGAAAACAAACAAAAGGCTATTGACCCAGGGGGGAGGGGGAGTCCACCGGGAAGGCCGCCCGCACCAGCGCCAGGCCCTCATCTTTGGACGAGACGTGTCCCTCAAGTTGAGCGTCCTCAGCCGCAGCCAGCATCTCTTTGAAGCGCGGCCCCGGATGGTATCCGGCGGCGATCAGGTCCGCGCCCGTCACTAGAAGCGGCGGCTTCACCGCCTCTTCCGGAAGCGTCTCGTAGCGCTGCTTCGCGTAGTCATAGAGCGTCAGGTCGGCGTGGCTGGAAAGGCAGTCGATGCGGTGCAACTCCAAATGCTCGGGAAAGCGTGGCAGCCGGAAGAAGCGCTTCAGCGTCGATTCCTTCATGCGCATCACATCGCCAAAACGCATGTGATTTGCAATTAAAGCCGCGATTTGTGCCGTATCTTCGCTCGAAAAGTGCAGCATGCGGCAGATGTTCTCGGCAATCCGCACGCCAACTTCCACGTGCCCATTGAACCGAATGCGATCCGGAGCGCGCTCGAAGGTCGCCGGCTTGCCCACATCGTGCAGCAGCGTCCCCCAAGCCAGTGTCGGCGAGACGCCCGCAGGCAGCTTATCGAGCAGCAACAGCGTGTGTACCCATACATCTCCTTCGGGATGGTACTCCGGAGGCTGCTCGACGCCGTGCATCCCGTCAATCTCCGGCAGCACCTGCTTCAGCAGCCCTGTCCGGTCAAGTAGCTCAAAGGCCCGCCGAGCGTGTCCCTCGGTGAGCATCCGCGTCAGTTCATCGCGAACCCGCTCGCAACTGACCTGAAAAATAGCCTCAGAATGAGCGTGAATCGCCTTTTCTGTCTCCGATTCGATCTCGAATTCAAATCGAGCTGCAAAGCGAACTGCGCGCAGCATCCGCAGCCGGTCTTCGCTGAATCGTTTGTCAGGATCGCCAATCGCGCGAATAACACGGGCCGCAAGATCAGCGCGCCCGCCGACGAAGTCGAGCACGGCCTGCTTCAGATCGCCAGTCTCAGCCAGCAGCTGCGGATCGAGCAACATTCCGTTGATGGTGAAGTCGCGCCGGAGAACATCTTCCTGCGGACTGTCTGAGAAGCGCACCTCATCCGGACGGCGGCCATCGGAGTAAGCGCCATCAGAGCGAAACGTCGCCACCTCAGTGACAATCTCTTCACCGTCGATGTCATCCGCAACCAGCACAACCCCGAAGTGCGCGCCCACGGCAAACGTCCGCGGAAACATATCCAGCACTACATCCGGACGTGCGTTTGTAGCCACGTCAAAGTCCGCCGGCTCACGCCCGAGCAGTATGTCGCGCACGCATCCACCCGCGAAGTACGCGTCATATCCGTCGGTGCGCAAACGCTCGACAATAACCTCGGCAGCGATTTGTGCGTTGGATTTCGTCATACAATTACGGCTCTTGTCACCCTGAGCGAAGGACCTGCTTCTCGCTCTCTCCACTATCATAGATAGATGAGCACCGGACTCATCCTCGGCATCGAAAGCTCCTGCGATGAAACCGCAGCCGCTGTCGTCCGCCACGGAACCGAGACCCTCTCTAACGTCGTTGCCTCGCAGATCGCGACGCACGCTCCTTATGGCGGAGTCGTCCCCGAGCTCGCCTCCCGTGAGCACCTGCGCAACATCGTCCCTGTGGTCCGTGCCGCCATCGCCGAAGCCGGAATCACCCTGCAGGACCTCGACGCCGTCGCTGTAACCGAAGGCCCTGGGCTGGCCGGAGCATTGCTCGTCGGCATCACCTACGCCAAATCTCTGGCTTACGCACTCAGTAAACCCCTCATTGCCGTCAACCACATCGAAGGCCACATTCACGCAGTCCTGCTCGAACAGGCGGAGCTTGCTTCTGAGTCCCTTCCTCTGCCTGCACTGGCGCTGGTGGTTTCAGGCGGACACACGCATCTCTACCTTGCCCATCGAAATGGCGAATCCTGGCGCTACTGCAACATAGGCCACACGGTAGACGATGCTGCCGGCGAGGCTTTTGACAAGGTGGCGAAGCTGATTGGCCTCGGCTATCCCGGCGGTCCCTGGATAGACGCCCTTGCCCCGCACGGCAATCCCGCAGCGGTCCCGTTTTCCTTCGCGCAAATCAAACCTAAAGTCCATCGCAACCAGGCGCACGGCGATGACTGGGACCGCCAATTTCGCTTCTCATTCAGCGGCATCAAAACGGCGGTTCTGCGTTATGTACAGACGCACGATCTCTCAGCCTCGATTCAAGCGCGCCGACGCGCCCTGGCGCAGATCTCCAATCCCAAACCAGCAGACGCGCTCCGGCTGTGCAACGAAGAGACTTTAAACCTGATCGCATCGTTCCAACGCGCCGTCGTAGACGACCTGCGCCGCAAGACCTTTCAGGCGGCGGAAGCATTCGACGCGGCGAGCATCCTTGTCTCCGGCGGAGTCGCAGCCAACCGCGAGCTGCGCGTGCGTTTCACCGCCGAGGCCGCCGAACGCAGCCTGCCTATTGCTTTCCCATCGCTTGCTCTCTCCACCGACAACGCCGCCATGGTTGCAGCGGCGGCTTGGCCTAAGCTGCTCGATAAAGAATATGCGCCAGCGGACCTGTCGGCAGAGCCGTCTCTGGCGCTTGGCCGCTGACCGCAACTGGTAGAATCGCAAGTGAATCCAAAGCAGTTGCAAACAGTACGAATGACCATTCGCCTTTTCAACACCCTGACGAACAGCATTGAAGAACTCAAGCCCGCCGACGGCGAGGCGCTCGGCATTTACGCATGTGGGCCGACGGTGTACGACTACGGCCACATTGGCAATTTCCGCACCTTTCTGCATGTTGACGTGCTGCGCCGCACGCTGGAGCTGTTCGGCACGAAGGTGCGCCACGTTATGAACATTACCGACGTGGACGACAAGATCATCCGCAATGCCGCGGCGGCGAATCTCCCCATCAGCGAATACACGCCGCGCTTTGAGAAGGCGTTCTTTGAAGACCTCAATGCCTTGTCGGTCGCACATCCGTCGAAGGTCGCGCGCGCAACAGAGCACATCAATGAGATGGTGACTCTCATCATGCGCCTTGCCGAGCAGGATATTGCTTATAAGACGGAAGATGGCTCGTGGTATTTCCGCATTGCGAAGTTCCCCGGATACGGCAAGCTCTCAAAGAAAGACTTCTCCGGCATCGCCGACGGTGCGCGCGTCGATGTAGACGAATATGACAAGGATTCCGCGCGCGATTTTGCTTTGTGGAAGGCCCCCAAACCCGGCGAATATCGCTGGGAAACGGAACTTGGGCCCGGACGTCCGGGCTGGCACATCGAGTGTTCGGCCATGGCCATGGAGTATCTCGGCGAATCGTTCGACTTGCACGCAGGTGGCGAAGACTTAATGTTTCCGCATCATGAGAACGAGATCGCACAATCTGAATCGGCCACGCACAAGTCCTTCGCCCGTCACTGGTTCCATGTCCGCTTCCTGCTGGTCGAAGGCCGCAAGATGTCGAAGTCCGAGGGCAACTTCTATACGCTGCGCGATCTGCTGCTTAAGGGATACAAAGCGTCCGCGATCCGCTTCCTCCTTACGTCGGTTCCGTATCGCCAGCAGCTCAATTTCACTTTTGAAGGACTGGCTGCGGAAACCGGCGCAGTCGAGCGTCTGCGTACCTTTTACCAGCGGCTAAAGAACACAAAGTGGCCGGAAGATGGGAGTAACGCTTCAGTTGTAGACGCGGCGGCGGTCGCGAGACAGAAATTCCATGCCGCTCTGGCGAATGATCTCAACACGGCAGAAGCTCGTGCTGCAATCTTTGACCTCGTTCGTACAGTCAATGCTGCTGCTGATGCAGGTTCACTCTTCAAGGGGGATGTAACCGCAGTTCTTGATGTCCTGGCCGATTTCGACAAAATTTTTGTTGCGCTTGAAGACAACGATTCAAAATGGACACGCTTTGCTCTCGAATGGGCTGAGCGCGAAGGCTGTCTCGACAAAGCATCTCCTGAAGTGCTGGCGCAGCTCTCGTTGAGTGATGCGCAAATTGATGTTCTGATCGAAGAGCGCAATCAGGCACGTCGCACCCGCAATTTTGCCCGCGCCGATGCTATCCGCAAGGAACTGCTGGAAAAGGGCATTATTCTTGAAGATTCAAAAGACGGTGTTCGTTGGAAAAGGAAATAGGGAATGTTAGCAATAACAAAAGGCAGCCCTAGAGGCTGCCTTTTCGTCTGGCTTAGATCAATCTAAGCCGGAGATGGACTTCCCTCCGGCAACGTTCCGCCACGATTTGGTTCCGGCTTCAGCACCTGCTGCACATCGCCTGTCGCCGGAGTTCCACCGCTACCGTTCGTCTTCAACGGCGGCAATTCCTTGCCCTCGATAATCGAGCGAATCTCGTTCGCGTCGATGGTCTCGCGTTCGAGGAGAGCGGTAGCCATGCGGTGCATAATGTCCTGGTTATTGTTCAGCACGTCATACGCCGATTTGTAGGCTTCATCGACAAAGTTGCGCACCTCAGCATCAATCTGCCGCGCTGTCTCCTCAGAAAAGTCGCGATGCTGGGCAATCTCGCGTCCGAGGAAGATTTGCTCTTCCTTCTTGCCAAAGGTAAGAGGGCCAAGACGGCTCATACCGAACTCGCAGACCATCTTGCGTGCCAGATCGGAGGCACGCTCAATGTCATTGCCAGCGCCGGTTGTCATCTGCTTGAGGAAAATCTCTTCGGCAATACGGCCGCCCATCAGGATGGCCAGCTGCGTTTCAAGATAGTCCTTAGTGACAGTATGCTTGTCGTCTTCCGGCAACTGCATGGTGACGCCCAGTGCCATACCGCGAGGAATGATGGTGACCTTGTGCAGAGGGTCCGCGTGGTCGCGCATTGCAGCAACAAGAGCGTGGCCAGCCTCGTGATACGCCGTTACGCGCTTCTCTTCGTCGGTCAGCAGCATCGACTTGCGCTCGGCGCCCATCAGGACCTTGTCCTTGGCCTGTTCAAAGTCAAGCATCATGACCGACTTACGGTTCGCGCGCGCCGCGTTCAGAGCTGCTTCGTTGACCATGTTGGCCAGATCAGCACCGCTGAATCCCGGTGTGCCGCGGGCCAGCACACGAAGATCGACATCTTCGGAAAGTGGAACTTTCTTGGCATGTACGCGCAGCACTTCCTCACGCCCGCGCACATCCGGACGGCCAACCACAACGCGGCGGTCAAAGCGTCCGGGACGCAACAGCGCCGGATCGAGAACATCGGGCCGATTGGTCGCCGCCACCAGAATCACGCCGTCGTTTGACTCGAAGCCGTCCATTTCGACGAGAAGCTGGTTTAGCGTCTGCTCACGCTCGTCGTGTCCGCCGCCGAGGCCCGCGCCGCGGTGACGGCCTACCGCATCAATTTCGTCGATAAAGATAATGCAGGGAGCGTTCTTCTTGCCCTGCTCGAAGAGATCGCGGACGCGGCTTGCGCCTACGCCGACAAACATCTCGACAAAGTCAGAACCGGAGATGGAGAAGAACGGCACATTCGCTTCGCCCGCAACCGCGCGCGCCAGCAAAGTCTTGCCGGTTCCTGGAGGGCCGACGAGCAGCACCCCTTTCGGGATGCGCCCTCCGAGTTTCTGGAATTTCTGCGCCTCGCGCAGAAATTCAATAATCTCTTTCAGTTCTTCCTTCGCCTCGTCAACACCGGCCACGTCCTTGAAAGTGACCTTCTTCTGCTGCATGGAGAGCAGCCGCGCCCGGCTCTTGCCGAACGAAAGCGCTTTATTGCCGCCACTCTGCATCTGGCGCAGCATAAAGAACCAGAGCAGGCCAATAATGATGATTGGCGAGAAATTAATCAGGATAGGCAGCCATGAATTGCCACTCTGGTCCTTGACCGTAACCGATACTTTGTTATCGGCAAGAATGTCATAGAGATGTGGATAGTTCGCCGGAACGGTGACATGAAACTGGCTCTTGTCGTTCTTGAAGTGACCATGCACTTCGCCGGTGTTCAGGACGGTCACATCGGCAATCTGTCCCTGCTGGGCGTCCTGCAGAAACTGCGAGAAGGCGATCTCCTGCTCCTTGCCGCTGCCCGTACTCTTTTCAAACACCTGCCAGAGCAGCACCAGGCATGCAAATACAAATACCCAAAAGATGATCGTCTTGACCGTTGAATTCACGAAATAAAACCTCGTCTCTCTCCAAGCACCCAGCATTACGAATGACGGCAATAACATGTCTCATCCGCTTTGCTGCATTAGACGCACTTCCCAGTCGGAAGGTTCCGGTGAAAATGACCTCCCTTTTGCGTCTAGTAACTCAGTTTTATTTTACTCCCTATGATCGGCTGTAAATGGGGCGGGCGCATTCTTTTTCAGAAGGATAAAAAGCCGGCCTGTGTCCGGTCCCAGGACAGGTCTCTAGTCTCGATTTCCAAGCCGGCTGCAGCAGCTATGCTGCTTTCGACCTCAGCACCACGCACCCATACAATTTCTCCCTGCCATTCCAGAACTGGCCAGGTTTTCCGCTGCTCTGAGGGTATCCTTAGACGCTCCAGTACATCCTTGATCCGTTTCAGACCACTGCTGTATCGCAATTGCACCCGGTCTCCAGACTTGTGGGCGCGCAATTTAGCTGGAGGGAACCGCGCTGGGTTGCCATTTATACGAGTTGTCAGGCGAAGACCAAAAACATCTCCTGCTACTTCCCCGGGAATGGGGACTTCGTATTCAACAAGCTCCGGAGCTTCTTTTTTCAATTGCTGCCGTACCAACCGTAGCTCCCGCGGCGTGCGCTCCGCATAAACCTGCGCGGTTAGAGTCTCCCGTCGATCTGCTTTGTTCGTACACATGGCAAGTAGTAATTCCGTTTGGTCAAAGCTCAGTGCGCAACCCACTTGTTTTGCCGCGGCGCGCAGTACGCGCCTGCGCATAGCTGGAAACAAAGAACGAAGCCTCTCAACCTCCATAGCAAGCGCAATTTCGTCTGGATGTGTCGAGCTGGCGCGTCCACCTCCGCGCACAGCTTTGCCCGGCAGCAGCAAAGAAGGCAAAATACGCGCAAGCTCCTTCTGCCAGTAACTTTCCTCATCTCTCGCAATCGAAGCGAGATGCCCAAGCTGCGCGACGATCTGGGGGTTGTATTCCGCCAGAGCCGGAAGCAGATGATGACGAACACGGTTGCGGGTGTAGGCTGCGTCGGTATTAGTAGAGTCCTCGCGCCAGGGCTGATTGATCTGCTTCAGCCAGCTTTCAATCTCAGACCGCCGTGTTCCCAGAAATGGCCGAATTATCAACCCACCCGAACGCTCCAGGACCGCAAAGATGCCCGCCAGCCCCTCCGTCCACGTTCCCCGCAACAGCTTGAGCAGAACGGTCTCCGCCTGATCATCCAGAGTGTGCGCCGTAGCCACCGCATCGAGCGTTCCCTGCGCCAGCAGGTCATCAAACCACGCATAACGCAGGTTTCGCGCAGCTTCCTCTAGCGTTTCCTGCTGCGCCTTCGCTCGCGTCGGCGCGTTCACATCGTGCCGGAGAAAGCGCAACCCAAACCGGCCAGCCAATTCTTCGACGAAAACCGCATCCGCGTCCGCCTCAGCGCCGCGAATTCCGTGGTGTACATGCAGGACGCTTAGCACCAGCCCCAATTCCTGCCACATCTCCGCCAACCGTCGCAGCAGCGCTACGGAATCCGAGCCTCCGGAAACGGCAACACCAAGGCGCATTCCCGGACGGAAAAAATCCGCCGTAATGGGCAGCGATTTTTGTTTCCTCGGCGCCATGGCTCCGTGAACCATCGTATCGTCTTATACTGCTCTCGTATGCTTGAGACGCGCACCGCAACCGCCGCCGACGCCGCCACCCTTACCCGCCATCGTCATCGTATGTTCGTCGATGCCGGCCGCCGTGACAACCCCGTCCTGCACGTCATGTCGCAGCATTTCGAGCCGTGGGTGGTGCGCATGATCAATGAAGGCAAGTATCTCGGCTGGCTCACAGAGGACGACGGCAAAGTCGTTGCCGGAGCCGGGCTGCTGCTGCTCGATTGGCCGCCGCATCCGCTCGACCCGCGCTCGACCCAGCGCGGCTATCTGCTCAATGTCTACGTCGAGCCCGAGTACCGCCGCCGCAAGCTTGCCAGCCACCTCATCGAATACGCCCTGGCCGAAGCCCGCCGCCGCAAAATTCGCGTCGTTTCTCTGCACTCAACCGACGAAGGCCGCCCATTATATGAAAGCAACGGCTTCCGCCAGACGAATGAAATGTTTTTCGTTGAGCCTGTAGAACCCTGAGTCGGCTTACTCACCCCTTAGGCCGGAACATCTTCGCCGCTGCCCCGGAAACAAGCCTGCGCGGCGCGAGCCGTTGCATAAACACCATAATCTTGCCTGCCGTGTAAGGAATGACCCAGGGTTTTCCCTCGACCAGTCCTTCAAGACCCAGCCGCGCCACTTCCTCGGCCGATTGGCTCTTGCGCCCGGGAATCTGGTGCAGCCCCGCAACCTCATTAAATTCGGAGTCCGTGGGCCCTGGACACAGCGCGCTTACCATCACGCCATGTTTGGCAACCTCATGCGCCAGCGCCTCGGCTAGAAAACGGTCGAATACTTTCGTGGCCGCATAGGTCGCCATATACGCCAGGGGCTGATACGATGCCGTCGAAGCCACGATCATCAGATACCCGCGCTTGCGATCGACCATCTTCGGCAGGAAGAGATTCGTCAGGTGAACGACCGCCGCGCAGTTCAGGTCCACCATCTGCCGCTGCCAGGCTGCATCGCCCTTCGTGAATTCGCCGTAATAGCCGAACCCGGCATTGTTGATAAGGATGTCGATAACCAGACCGGAATCTTCTGTCGCCGAAAATAGTTTTTGCGGCGCAGCCGGATCAGCTAAATCTACGGCAATAACCTGCGCTTTAATGCCATATTCGCCTATAAATCTCCCAGCCAGCGCTTCCAGCCGGTCTGCGCGTCGTGCTGTCAAAACGAGATTCGCGCCTGACGCCGCAAGCTGTTCGGCAAGCGCCAGTCCGATACCAGCACTCGCTCCGGTAACGAGCGCCCACTTGCCTTGCACAGATTGTCGAACAACTTTCGATCCCTGCATGAAACTCCTCGTCTAAGCCGTCGCCTCGGCGGCCTGCTCGAATTCCTTGCCAATCCAGCGGCTAAAGGCCTCAATACTTTGTTCGCGTCCGAGGAATTGCTGCACTATGTCCTTTCCAGGCACCGTTCCACCCGGCTCAAGCACAGTCTTGCGGTATTTCAGCGCAACAGGGTCTTCAAGCAGATTGGCGCGGTTGAACTGGTTGAAGAAATCAAGCGCGATCACCTTGTCATACAGATAGGTGTAGTAGTTCGACGAGTACCCCGTCAGATGCGTGAAGCTGGCAAACATGCGGTTGCCATCGATCCATGTATAGGGCAGGAACTTCGTATAATCCGCCTGCAGCAGCACGTCGAGGTTCAGTGTCGCCGGATCGTCATAGTGCGTGTCCAGCGAGTAAGTGGTGTAGAAGAGCTGTGTCCGCACCCAGTCCGCGCGCCCGAAGGCCCCGGCGCGATTCATCTTTTCGACCAGTTCCGCAGGAATCGCCTCGCCCGTCTCGTAATGTTTCGCAAAGCTTGCCAGCAGCTTTGCGTCGCGGAAAAACTCCTCCAGCATCTGGGACGGTACCTCGACAAAATCGCCCTCGGTAGCGATTCCGCTCACGCCCGCCCACTTCTGCTGCCCGCCCAGAATCGCGTGCATCAAGTGGCCAAATTCGTGAAAGAAAGTCACCACATCGGAATACTGCATCAGGCCTGGATTCCCATCCTTCGCTTCAGGGAAATTGCAGATCAGCGCGGCTTCAGGAACCTGCCTTCCGGCAACGCCGGGAATCAGCGGATGCGCGCTGAACCACTTGTCCTTACCCTCGCGCGGGTGCATGTCCAGATAGAACCGCCCAATCTTCTCGCCCGGTTCCGCATTCAGGCCGTCATACACATCCCACGCGCTCACCGATTCATGCCACACATCGGCCTCTTGCGCCGGACGGAAAGTCACCTGAAAAAGCTTTTCCGCCGTGACCAAAACACCCTTTTCCACCGGCCCATAAGGAAAGTATGGCCGCACCGACTGCGAATCGAAGTCATAGGCCGCACGCCGGTACTGCTCATACCAGTAGGCGCGGCTGTCCGCGTCAATCGAAACCATTTCCGGCTTTTCCCGCTTTGCAAACTCGAGAACAGTCGCGTATTCGCGCTCCGCACCGGCCTTCGTGGCCTTGTCCAGATCGTCCAAAAATGCCTTCATGTTTGAGGCGGAGGCCATCATCTGGTCGGCGGTCGCCAGATCGGCCCATGTCTCAAATCCAAGAATATTGGCAATCTGGCGGCGCGTCTTCAGCAGGTCCATCAGGACGCTCTCGTTCGCCGGATAGGCCCGCGTGTTATAGGCGAGGAACATCCGCAGCCGCAGATCGGCGCTCCTGGCAAATGTCATTACCGGAATGTAGTCGGGATAGTCCGTCGTCAGCGTAATCCGCCCGCGTTCATCCGGCGGATGGCCGTTGATATAGTCTTCCGGCAACCCCTCAAGCTCTTTCACGTTTCCAATCTGGACGCGGTTCACGTTCTCCTGCACATTGCGCCCAAAGGTAAGCGAAAGCAGCGTCGTCTTGTCCTGCAAATCCTTGATTTTCTTGCGCGTGGCCTCATCCTTGTCCACGCCCGCGAGACGATATTGCAAAAGCGTCCGTTCGACGTAATGCCGGTTGGCGTCATCGGCTCCGGTCAAATCCATGGCATTCAACGCGCTGTAAACCCCCTGATTCAGCGCGAGCAACGTGCCTGCTTCAGCAATCTTCTGGGTAAGGGCCTGTGCCTTGTCGCGGATTTTCTTATCCGGATGCACGCTGTCCAGCAGCGCCGTCTGCGATCCTGCCGCCCCCAGTTCAGCTATAGCGTCATCGTAAAGGCGAAGTGTATTTTCGATGTTCCGCTGCCCTTGTTGCGCCAGCAGCCCGTCAATGGCCTTCTGATGGCGCTCCAGCGCCGCCTTCACCCATTTTTCCAGGCTGGATTCGTCTACAGTCCCCTGTCCTTCCGGGTTCCAGGGATGGCTCGCCTGCGATTCTGCTGCCGTCGATGCGGATTGACCCACAAATTCACCTCGATAAATCACATTCAGAGTAGCTGATTTTGACTAAACTGATAGTCTGTAACGCATTACCTTACAAATTCTTCCGGCAGCTATTGCATCCTGCCCGAACACTCGGTAATATGCCGCAATTGCGCCCATGAATCATGTTGCTCCTGCATTCTCGCCGCAGTACCTCCGCTCCCGCATGGGGAAGGTCTGCGTGGCCATCATCGGATCCAACCCTGCGGAAATGATTGATAAGGCAGAGGTAGCGGCCCGCGAAAACCCTTTTCTTGAATTCCGTCTCGATTATCTTGATAAGCCGCTGCCAGCTCTGCCAAAGCTAAAAACTTTTCTAGCCGAGCGCAGCGAAGTCACCGCCGTCGCTACCTGCCGACGCGCTTCCGCAGGCGGCAAATTTAAAGGAAAAATCGCTGACGAATTGGAAATCCTGCAGAAGGCTGCCACTTCGGGCTTTCACCTTGTCGATGTTGAGTTGCAGACGGCTGAGGCCATCAAGGCTGCTGAATTGGAAAAGCTTCGCGCGCGTGGAGCTGCGCTCATTATTTCCTATCACGACTTCGCCGCGACGAAAGACCTCGACGGCATCTTCGAGCGCATCCGCCCCTACGAGCCGGAGTTCATCAAGATCGTCTCGACCGCGAAGAACCTGGCCGACAACGTGGCCATGATGCACTTTCTTGAGCGCACCCACGACATGGCCAACCTGATCGGTATCTGCATGGGCGACCAGGGAATCATCAGCCGCGTCCTGGGTCTCCGCGCCGGCAGCATTTTCACCTTTGCCGCGGCTACTCCCGGCGAAGAGACCGGCCCCGGACAGATTTCCGCCCGAACGCTGCGCGAAACCTATCGCATTGACCAGATCGACCTCTCCACAAAGGTCTACGGCGTGGTGGGAAATCCCGTTCGCTACTCCCTTTCGCCAGCAATGCTGAATACGGCCTTTCGCCGTGAAACTGTGAATGCCGTCTTTCTTGCGTTGCAGACCGCGAAAATCAACGACCTGCTGACGCTTGTCCGCGAAGTTCCCATCCACGGACTCGCCGTCACCATGCCGCTTAAGGAAGACATTCTCAAGCATCTCGAAAAGACCGACCCGATATCCGAGAAAATTGGCGCCTGCAATACCGTCGTCCGCGCGCAGGACGGCAAGCTCTACGGCTTCAATACAGATGTCGCGGCTGTGGTGCGTCCACTGGAACGCCGTTTACAACTCAAAGGCGCAAAGATCCTGGTTCTGGGCGCAGGCGGAGCGGCCCGTGCCGCCGTATTCGGCCTCAAGGAAAAGGGCGCTGAGGTATTTATCCTCAACCGCACAACAGCAGACGGCCAGAAGCTCGCCCGTCAGGCCAAGGCCCGTACTTTCCGGCGCGACCAACTCACCAAATCACAATTCGACGTCATCGTGAATGCGACACCGGTCGGTATGCACGGCGTCAAGCCAAACCACATTCTTGAGCCAAAGGAAATTAACGCGCGCCTCGTCTTCGATATGGTCTACAACCCCATCGATACACCGCTGCTGCGTATGGCCCGGGAAAAGAACATCCCTGTCGTCACCGGCGTCGAGATGTTTGTGAACCAGGGCGCGCGCCAGTTCGAAATCTGGACCGGCAAACCCGCGCCGGAAGAAGAGATGCTCCGCGTCGTCGTACATGCCCTGCGCCAATAGGCCGAAGCCGCAGCAGGCGAAGGCGCGAAATCCTGAAATTAAGCAAGAACTTCGGCTAAGGTCTGGCTATGCTTGGTCTTCCACGCCAAGGCAATTTAGTCTCCTGCATCTAGCAAAAATCTGAAAAAATAGAAGGCATGAGCGCTACGACAACCACGCCTTCATCCACCAGGGTTTTTGCCGACCGCATCGGACGCATCGAGGTCTCCGCCACCATGGCAGTGACCGCGGAGGCCGCCAAACTGCGCGCGCAGGGCGCGAAGCTGGTCGACTTCGGAGCCGGCGAGCCGCACTTCGCCACGCCGCGACACATTAAGGACGCGGCTATCAAAGCCATTGAAGACAACTTCACGCGCTATACCATGGTTTCCGGCATTCCGGAGGTGCGCAAGGCCATAGTCGAGCGCCATGCGTGCGATTTCGGCTCGGACTACTCGCCGGAAGAAGCTGTCTTTACGACAGGCGGCAAGCTAGCCATTTTTAATGCCATCCAGGTGCTGGTGGACCACGGCGACGAAGTGATTTTGCCGGTTCCCTACTGGGTGTCCTACAAAGACATTATTCAGTACGGCGGCGGGAAGGTTGTCTATCTCGAAACCGACGAGGCGGAGAACTTCCGCGTGACGGCGGACGCGATTGAGAAGGCGATTACGCCACGCACCAAGGCCATCGTTCTCAATTCGCCGTCGAACCCGGCCGGCTCGGTCATTTCACCCGCCGACCTTGAGCGCATCGTGAAGCTGGCGCACGAGCGCGGCATCTATCTGCTGCTCGACGAATGCTACGTCTATCTGCAATACACTGGCGCGCTGGTCAGTGGCGGGTCGTTTACGGAAGCGAAGGAGCACATCATGTTGCTCGGGTCGCTGTCGAAGACCTACGCCATGACGGGATGGCGCGCGGGCTATGCGCTCGGGCCGAAGCCGATTATCGCGGCGATGAGTAAGCTGCAGAGCCAGTCGACTTCATCGACGGCGGCATTTGTGCAGAAAGCGGCGATTGCCGCGCTGAACAGCTCGCAGGAATGTGTCGCCGAGATGCGTGCCGACTACCTCAAGCTGCGCGACCGCATTCTGGCGCGACTTGCCGAGATTCCTGGCATCACCTGCACCAGGCCGGAAGGCGCCTTCTATGTTTATCCAAATGTATCGGCGTATCTGGGCAAGCCAGGCGCGAAGAATGCGCTGGAACTGGCAAATCGCCTGCTGCACGAAGCGCATGTGGTTACGGTTCCCGGCGAGGCATTCGGAACAAATCAGCATATCCGCCTTGCCTACGCTGTTACGCACGATGACATCGAAGAAGGCGTGAAGCGGATGAAGGAATTCTTCGCGAAACTGTAGCGCTACGAACTGGCCGCTTCGTCAGGGGCGGGTCCAGTCTTCGATCTTCAAATGCTTTATGCGGCGGAATGCAGCATCATTCGTGACGAGTATTGCATTTTCCGCGAGAGCATGGGCGGCGATCATCATGTCGATGTCGTCCATCATTTGGCCCGCTTTTTCCAGTGATGCTCGCTCATGTGCATAATGGAAGGCTGCTCCAGAGGTCCACGACAGGATTTCGATTCTGCGCAGAAATTCTTCGACGAACAATTTCAGGCGGGTCGCCTCAGGGCTTAATGCCAGGCCACATCTAAGTTCCGCCTCAGTAATGACTGAGATGGCCGAGCGTTCAAGTGAAAAGCGACGCAGCCGACGGCGCAGATCACTCATAGAATCCTTGATTGCGAAGCTGGCAATGTTTGTATCTAGCAGGTAGCGAATTGCCATCAGAAGAGGTTCCGTTTCTTGGGAGGCCGCTTTTCACGATGCTTCATAAAATCTGCAAACTCTTCAGGAGCCTCAGCTCGCGCTTTGTCCAGACGCTCGAAGAAATCGTCCCAAGAGGAGGGCCGTTTGGAAAGCACAACATCGCCTGTTTTCTGGTCGCGCCGGATGTACACTTCATTACCCTCAAAGCGAAACTCTGCAGGGAGGCGAACAGCCTGGCTGCGCCCATTCTTGAATAATTTAGCGGTCTGGGTCATCATGCCCTCCCTTTTTTTGATATATACCATGATATAGCTCAACACTTGATGAAACAACCGGAGAGTACAGATTGAAGCTGCAAGTCCGAGGAATTCTTTTTGACATGGATGGAGTGCTGGTCAGCTCACTTGGCTCGGTCGAGCGGAGTTGGGCGAAATGGGGGGAAATGCGGGGAGTGGACACGGTGCTCGCCATTCAAGCGGCACACGGGCGGCGCGCGATTGAAACGTTGCGCCATCTGCGCCCTGATCTCAACGACGTTGAAGAGCTTAAACTGATCGAGGAAATTGAAATCGCCGACAAGGACGACATCGAAGTGCTGGCAGGTGTCGAGCGCGTACTGGCCACGCTTCCGCAGAAGTACTGGACAGTGGTGACTTCGGCCACGGAAAAGCTTGCGCGAGCGCGTCTCGGGTATGCCGGTCTCACGGTGCCTGAGCACTTCATTACCGCCGACCTGGTAACGAATGGCAAGCCAAACCCGGAGCCATACATCAAAGGCGCAGCGCTACTCGGCCAAAAGCCGGAAGACTGCCTGGTGATCGAGGATTCAACCTCGGGCGCAATCGCGGGACATGCGGCGGGGTGCAAAGTGCTGGCTACGCTGTTTTCGCATTCAGCGGAAAATCTCAGCGCAGCCGATTGGATTGTGCAGTCGCTCGATGACGTGGCTATTCGTGTTTTGGAAGATAGCGTAGAAATCGAATTCACGCCGCTTGTCCGGAATGGCCACCAGCCTTGAGCGACGAAATTATGCTTTAAGCTTCTGTACAGTGGGAGCCCCTCCTATGAGTGCGGAAAAATACTCAGACCCTCATACACGCGCAGAAGCCTTCACTGCCAGACTTGGCATTCGATTGCCGATTCTGCTTGCCCCGATGGCCGGAGCATGTCCTCCGTCACTCTCCATTGCTGTTGCGAATGCCGGCGGATTGGGGGCTTGCGGTGCTCTGCTGATGACGCCTGAAGCGATTCAATCCTGGGCTGATGAATTTCGCCGTCAGAGCAAGGGAGAATTTCAACTCAATCTTTGGATTCCGGGTCTGCCGCAGCCGCGTGACTTCGAATTAGAAAAGCTTCAGCGCGGGTATCTGGCAACATGGGGACCGCCGGTCCCTCCGGAAGCCGGCAATGGTGTGCTGCCCGATTTCGACGCACAGTGTGAAGCCATGCTCAAGGCGTCGCCGAAGGTCATTTCTTCCATCATGGGTGTTTATCAGGCCACCTTCGTCGCGAAAATGAAGGAGCGAGGCATCCTGTGGTTTGCTAACGCAACAACTGTAGTCGAAGCCAGGGCAGCGGAAAGAGCGGGGGCGGACGCCATTGTCGCCCAGGGCATGGAAGCTGGCGGGCATCGTGGAACGTTCTGTGCAGACGAGGCAGAACAGCAAATGGTGGGCCTGGTTGCCCTCGTGCCGCAGATTGTGGACGCTGTCAGTATTCCAGTCATCGCAGCAGGCGGGATCTCCGACGGGCGCGGAGTCGCAGCGGCACTGGTATTGGGTGCTAGCGCTGTGCAGATTGGGACAGGATTTCTGCGGTCTGCAGAAGCACAGATACACCGCGCCTACGCAGACCGGATCGCGAAGACGGAAGCACATGAAACCATGCTGACGCGCGCATTTACCGGGCGACCGGGACGCAGCATCATCTCGAAGTACGTCCGAGCCTCTAGCGAGCCATCGGCTCCACCCCCCGCACCATATCCTGTTCAACGTGGATTAACGCGCGCGATGCGGGAAGACGCCATCAGAGCTGGAGACACGGAAAGAATGCAGATGTGGGCTGGACAGTCCGCAAGGCTGGCGCGCAAGGCGCCTGCAAGCGACATTGCCACACAGTTATGGGAAGAAGCATTGGAGTTTTTGTAGGAAAGAGCGACCAGGAGCACATTAATTGCTGCGCGCAATTGCATTTCATTCTATGTAGTATTCTATATACACTTCTTCTGCGCAAACTCGCAGGGTGTTGTTGACGCCAGCCATCGAGGTCGATATGAGGATTGAGAAATATACAAAGCTTTGTCGTTCCTTAATCGTCATCGCTTGCAGCTTAGGGCTGTCCGCAGAAGCGCAGATGACTACGTCGCAATATGACAATGAGCGCACCGGCGCTTATCTGAACGAAACTACGCTGACGCCTCGGAATGTGAATCCGCAGCAGTTCGGCAAGCTGTTCACGATGAAGGTGGATGGCGACGTATATGCGCAGCCGTTGTTTCTTACCAGCGTGGATATTCCCGGCAAGGGGAGGCACGATGTGGTGTTTATTGCAACCGAACACGACAGCGTCTACGCATTCGACGCGTACGGAAATCCTTTGACGCCCTTGTGGCAGGTCAGTTTCCTGAAGGACGGCTCGTCGACGATTCCCGCATATGCGGTGCAATGTCCATTCATCGTGCCCGAAGTTGGAATTACATCGACTCCCGTGATCGATGCAAAATCGGGTACGCTCTATGTCCTGGCCCGTTCAGAACAGACGCACCTTCTTGCGCGGAATGACATTCACCAACATCTTCATGCGCTGGCAGTAACCACTGGTGTGGAGAAATTCGGCGGCCCGGTGGAGATAAGCGCCACTGTAAAGGGGCGTGGGACGGGCAACGTAAACGGAAGCGTGACATTTGACCCTTTGGCAGAGAACCCGCGCGCTTCTCTGCTGCTGTCTAATGGCGCGGTGTATTTGACCTGGGCATCGTCCTGCGACGTTGGGCCATATCACGGCTGGGTAATGGCGTACGACGCGCAAACTTTGAAGCAGAAGGCGGTGTTCAACACGTCTCCGGACGCAGATGACAGCGGGATATGGGCGAGCGATACCGGTCCCGCGGCAGACAAGGATGGGAATGTCTTTGTCGCAACCGGCAACGGACGCTTCGATGTTGCCAAAGACGGACGTGACTTCGGGGATTCGCTTGTGAAGTTGAACGGCCAGAGCCTCAGACCGGTTGATTATTTTGCGCCATTCAATGCTGCTGAACTGGATGCGAATGACAACGATCTGGGTTCCGGCGGTCCCATGCTGCTGCCTGACCAGGCCGGCCCCCATCCGCATCTCGCCGTGATTGGCGGCAAGGCTCCTGTCATCTATGTGCTCGACCGCGATCATCTGGGGCGTTATCACGCTGGTAGTAATCTCAATGCCGTGCAGACGATTGGCACGGTCGGCGGCATCTACGGGTCGATGGCGTACTGGAACCACCATGTCTATGTGTTGAGCGATAGTGATGCGCTGCGGGATTACGAGGTGAAAAACGGAAGGCTTACAGAAAAAGCGGCGAGCAGCTTTAAATTTGCAGACCATGCGGCGACGCCTACAGTTTCCGCAAACGATGACAAAGACGGCATTGTCTGGGTTATGAGTTCGAAGGGCTGGAATTCAGCGGACAGGACTGCGGTATTGCATGCGTGCGACGCTTCGAACATCGGCCATGAACTTTACAACAGCAACCAGAATGCCGCCCGCGACCAGGCAGGCAAGGCGCTTCGGTTCAATATCCCGACAGTTGTAAATGGGCATGTTTATGTCGGCGCGAAGAAGGAAGTGGATGTCTATGGGTTGCTTCCGGTGAAGCGGTAAGCCATGCCACATGTAGCGCGGCGTTCTCGATTTCGGGGCCGGAGCGGTGATGTAGAATCACGTTGCCTGCGAAGGAGAATCCAGATTGGTCCCGAAAAAATTTCCCCAATTGCTTGTTCTATGTGCGGTTGCAACCACGGCTGTATGTGCGTTGACTGCATGCTCGCAGAAGCCGGCTAAGCCTGCTCAGAATGAAACACCTGCAGCAAAGCCTGCCGATGTGCTCAGCACATCGACGCCACCCATCGAGCGTCTTGATCCGGCGCTGGACCAGATTGTTCCGGCTCAACCTGCTCTGGAAAAAATAGCCACCGGCTTTACATGGACTGAAGGCCCGATCTGGGCGCCTGCGGGCTACCTGCTCTTTGCCGAGATACCCAGCAATAGCATTCGCAAGTGGGCGCCGGGCGCGGGCGTGAGCATCTTTATGCAACCGAGCGGATATAAAGGCGCCGCTCTGTATGGTGGCCCTGAGCCAGGCTCGAACGGCATGACGCTCGACAGCCGTGGGCGCCTCACGGTTGCCGGCCACGCGCAGCGCGATGTATGGAAGCTGGAGCAAATCGATCCTACTGCGCAGGTGACAGTGCTGGCCGACAGCTACCAAGGCAAGAAGCTGAACAGCCCTAATGATCTTGTCTTTAAGTCAGACGGCTCGCTGTACTTTACCGATCCGCCGTATGGGCTGCGCACGCAGAAGGACAGCGATCCGGAAAAGCAGCTCGAGGTGAATGGCGTGTACCGCATTCCCGACGCACTCGATCAGAAGCCCGGCACGCCGCCGGATCATACGCATTTACAACTCCTAATTAAAGATCTGCCGCGGCCTAACGGGATCGCTTTTTCGCCCGATGAAAAATATCTCTACGTGAACAACTCTGAGCCGAAGAAACTCTGGATGCGCTACACAGTCAAGCCCGACGGGACACTTAGCGACCCTAAGCTCCTTTTCGACGCCAGCTCCGACACCCGGCCCGGAGCACCCGACGGCATGAAGGTTGATCAGCAAGGGAACATTTACAGCGCCGGACCTGGAGGGGTCTGGATCTTTTCTCCTGACGGAAAGCACCTGGGCACGATTGATATGCCTGAGAAAGTCGGGAACGTTGCATGGGGAGACTCCGATCACAAGACGCTGTACATTGCGGCAAGTTCGAGCATCTACCGAATCGCTTTGAAGGTGCCGGGCGTCTATCCCATCCACTGAAACGAAACACAGATTGGCTGCGAACATGTCCAATCCGGTCGAGGTTTCAGCGCATCCTCGCCGCTGGATTCCGGTTGGCCTGCTGTCGCTCGCCGCGCTCATCAACTATCTTGACCGCGGCAGTTTGAGTGTCGCGCTGCCATTCGTCGCGCATGACATGCGCCTTGATCCTCTCCAGCAGGGATGGGCGCTCGCGGCTTTCTCAATCAGCTATACGCTTTGTCAGCTGCCCGCCGGATGGCTGGTGGACCGCTGGCCGTTGAAATGGGTCTATGCCGGGGCGTTCGCGCTCTGGTGCATCGCGTCGGCAGCAACCGGATTGGCCGGCGACCTGGCGATGCTGATCTTCTTCCGTCTGCTGCTCGGTATGGGGGAGTCGGTTTATCTTCCGGGCGGCCTCAAGTTCATCAGCGAACAGTTCGGGCCGCACGAGCGGTCAGTACCATCGGCGATTTTCGATGTGGGCTGCAAGGCGGGACTGGCTCTCGGACTGATAGTGGAAGTCTGGGTGCTTCGTGTTTTCGGCTGGCGCTGGATGTTTCTTTCGACTGGCATGGCCGGAATGCTGTGGCTGCTGCCATGGCTGCTGCTGTATCCCGCGCCCTTGCATGCGGCCAGCGCAGGGCGTACGCCGCCGAATGGGAAGGCACTACTCGAAATTCTGCGCAGCCGCAGCGTGTGGGGAATGTCAGCGGGCTACTTCTGCTGGAACTACTTTTGGTATCTGCTCATCAGTTGGGGGCCTTCTTATCTGTACACGGTGCGCGGCATTTCCCTGCATTCACTGGGATGGGTTGCCGGATTTCTGTATCTCGTCGTAGCGTGCAGCGAGATCACCGGCGGCTGGCTCACGGCGTTTCTCATGCGACGCGGCTGGTCAGTAACACGCGCGCTCAAGTCCATCATTGCCATGGGATTTTTGCTTGCCATGTTTATTGCGCCTGCTGGACTGGCGGCTGATCGCGATCTCACCGTGGTATTTCTTTATCTCTCGGCGCTGTCAGGCGTTTTGATTTCGGCCATCCTCGTCGTTCCCCAGCAGTATGCCGCTCTGGATCAGGTCGGACGCTGCGTCAGCTTTCAGAACCTCGTCGGCAACTTTCCTGGCATCATCGGCCCGGTCATTACGGGATGGCTAGTGAAACGCTTCGGCTCTTTTGTGCCGGCGTTCTCAGTCGGCGCGCTGGCCTGCCTTGCAGGGATTGTCTGCTATGTCTGGTGGATGGGGTCGCTGAAGGATGTCAACCGGAACATCTCAGCATTGAACTGAAAGCGTATCGTGATCACCGGGAAGCGGACACGGAAAGAAAATTCTTCAACTTTTATTGAAGAAGATATTTGATGAATTCCGAGCACACCGCCTCTGGTTTGATGTCTTCGAGTCGAACCTACGCGCGCAGCATGTATATTGCAGCTTGGGCTTTCAGTAGGATGTGATCTTTCGCGAAGCCATATTTCGCGACGGGAAATACCATTCACTGTTCCTTATGTCTCTGCTTGATCGCGAATATCTAGCAACCAGAGATCGTTGACACTCGTCAAGGAGTGCGCGTTGTTGTGGATGATTCAGTGCTCGCCGGCACTGAATCTGCACTGGTCGAACGGCCACTCTCGGTCGAGATTAGCTGCTCATTCGCCGCGATATCTCCCGGCTCCGATTCCTGCACTGCGTTAAACACAGGCGCATTTTTATCGGGATGAAAGCGTCCATCAACCAGATACACCGCTGCCAGCCCTCCTGCAATAAATGGGTGAAGCGCGGCGATGGGAACCAAATACTTCTTCGACTTCACAATTGACTCTATGATGCCATCTACGGAATCGCTATGGTGGACAGTTCCCTGCACCTGCGGAATCACAAACATCGTGAACTTCAGGTCGCGATGGTGCTTGCTGTAGCCCACCAGGCTCCTGGCCGCCTGTTTGGGCGTCATCAGCCCTGCATCTGCAATAAAATTCCGCCGAACAGCGTGCGGATAATACAAGTTCATGATTTTCTGCGCGAAATTAGCGCAGTTGTTAAAGAACAGATTGAAATGGCTCTTATTGTCGCTCCCATTCAGAACCTCAATCAAAGCGCGATCCTGCTCTTGGCTAGTCTCAATCTGATAGCCATAAATTTTTCTGTCGTAAGACGCGCCGATAAGCTGGATCCAATCACCGCCCGGGGTGTCACGCTTTGGATCGTCCGGCACGAGATCCATCAGGTGCTTTTGTCGGTATTCATCGCGCAGTTGCGCTTCCAGTTCTGTATTCATGAAATTCGGTACGTCGTCCGGGTCATCGACAGCATAAAGATAAGGGATGAGAGGAATCGCAATCCAGTCGTACCCGCCAATTCGGTGATATCGGCTGATGACTACACCCATCTCGCCGGGTTGGCACAACCGCAGTTCGGTCGGCGAAGCTGCGCACACACGGTCGAGCCAGATGGCTGCGTGCCCCGTTGGATTGATGTTCCCAAATTTGCCAAAAGGCTCCTCAAGAAACAAAGCTGCATCGCCGCGGGCCTGCAAACAAGCAGCCAGCAATAGAACCATAGCGCAGATAAATTTCAGGCTTTGGGGCCTTTGGAAAAAGTGCTCGCAATTTCGCCACACCTTGGCGGATTACCTCCGGAATTCTTGTTAAGGTTTCCTTGCAGCATCGTTCTCTGTTTGCTGAGATGCGTTTTTGCAACGCGCTACAACATAGAACCCGGGTATTTCGGAGAAGATGGGCTGTTTTGCAGGCAATTTGTTTACTCAAATAGGCAACCTTGATCCCATGGTGAAAGACAACGGTGCTTGTGTCTTCCAAGCAAATCTGTTTGCTACCCTTGAATGAGAATGGACTTGCCTTCGAGATTCGAGCCAGGACAGACGTTGCTGCTCGATGCAGACGATACGCTGTGGGAAAACAATATCTATTTCGAGCGCGCCATCGCCGCCTTCATTTCGTATTTGAATCACCATGCCTATACGAGAGAAGAAGTGCGATCCGTTTTAAATGAAGTCGAGCGTGAAACCGTGCGCGAACGCGGCTATGGACTGGCAAGCTTTCAGCACTCTTTGGTGCGATGCTTTGAGCGGTTAAGCCCCGAACCTGTCACCGCTGAGAAACACGAGCGCATCGTGAGCTTTTCCCACTGCATCAGCGAGCACGAAATTGAACTGCTGCCTGGCGTGGCGGAGGTGCTGCCTGCGCTGGCTTCCAGGCACCGCCTGATTCTAATGACCAAAGGCAATGAAGTAGAGCAGGCAGATAAGCTCGCTCGCTCCAGGTTGGCGCACCATTTCACTGCCGTAGAAGTGCCGCGCGAAAAGGATCCAGATGCATATCACGCGGTCTGCCGCAAATATGAGTTGACTCCCCATACTACCTGGATGATCGGCAACAGCCCGAAATCTGACATCAATCCCGCGCTTGCCGCAGGACTGCACGCGGTCTTCATTCATCACCCGCACACCTGGGTGCTGGAACATGAAGTCGTTGATACAGCGCACGATGGCCAGCACCTGCTTGAACTAGATGGCTTCACTGACTTGGGAATGTGCTTCTAACGGTATTGCCTTTACTGAAGCCGGATGTGGAAGGGATACTATCCAGCGCGATTAATCCGATGCACAAACCAATACAGTCCCGCAGTTGCTGCAAAGAGAATGCCGCTCGTAATTGCACCTGGCAGGGCCGCATCGTGATGACCGGCCAGGAAGGCGTCTAAAGTCGCAGAGAGGACCCATACCTGCACGATCAACAGGAGAACAACCAGCGCAGCAATTCCGTCGAGAGCGGTTTTTCGTCGCATCTCAACCCTCCAGTTTCCCGCTCATGCCGATGGCGATCAATTCCTGCCCCTGACGTTCCATCACGACATGGGGCAGCGCTCGCGTAGGCGGTCCCTGAATGACGGCGCCATCACGAATGGAAAAGCGGCCATTGTGGCATGGACAGATCAGTTGGTTGTCTTCGCGGGAATAGTAAACGGCGCAGGACAGATGCGTGCACTTCTGCGAGTAGGCCACATAATCGTCTTCACCCGTTCGAATCAATAAGCATTGGTCGTTCGCAGCCGGATAGCGGAACAGCTTTACCCCGCCAACGGGAATTTCCCCGGCACGCGCAATTTCCAGCCGTGGATAAGTCTGATCGCGGTGCAACCAGGACCGAATCAGGATCCATACATTGCCGGCAAACATGCCAAGACTTGTCAGTGTCAGGAACTTGATAAGCTGGCGTCGGCCAACAAAGCGCTCCCGCTCCATGAATACTGAAAACTCGTCCTGCCATAACTGCCCGCGACGGGTCCCGCCCTTTTTCTCATCGAGCTGGATCAAGATGCCCCTCCCACATGTAGTCAGCCACATCGATGGAAATAGCGCTGATATCGGGTGGCGCCATCATGTTCACGCGCGTTTTGACCTGCTGATTGCCAAACACGAAGAGATTTACAGGCTCTTCGCGTCTATGCCTGATCTCATCAGACTTCACATAGCTTAATGCCTGGCTGGGACAGACCGTAGCGCACATCGGTTTCTTGCCGACCGAAGTGCGGTCGTAACACATGTCGCACTTCATCATCTGCTCGTATTCCGGAATGACTTTCGGAATGCCGAAAGGGCATGCCAGCACGCAGTTCGAACAGCCAATGCAGCGCGGCTTGAGCGCGGAACGGACAATGCCATCCTCGCTCACCTTGATGGCGTCAGCAGGACAAACCATCGCGCAGGTAGGTTCTTCGCAATGCCAGCAGACGTAAGCGGCCGTTCCGGCCATTTCGTGGCGGTCAAGATAATCAAAATTGATCATCGATACGCCGCGATGCGTTTCGCATTCCTCGCAGGCTTTCACGCATGATTGGCAACCGATACAGCGCGAGGGATCAACGTAAAATTCGTAGCCGAACATTAGACGCGCTCCTCCACTGAAGATGCCTTGTGCAAATGACACGCGGACACTTTGTACTCAGGAATTTTGCTGCGCGGATCGAGAGTGCGGTGCGTGAGTTGGTTGGCGCTCTGCCTTTCCGGCCAGTGATATGGAATGAACACCGTATCAGGACGAATCGTTTTCGTAACCAGCGCTGGCAGGGTCATTTCTGCGCGGCGGGTCGTCACCGTAACTGCGTCTCCATCATTGATGCCATGCTTTTGAGCGAGCCGTGGGTGGATTTCGAGTCGCGGCTGGGGATAAATGTCCACCAGACCGCCAAGCCGTCGCGTCTGCGTTCCGGAAAGATATTGGCTCACAACTCGTCCCGTGGTGAGATATACAGGGTATTGTTCGTCTACGGGATCTCCACTTTCCCGCCATTCGGTTGTAATGAACCTGCATTTACCGTCTTCATGAAAGCTGCGGCCACCCTCGAACAAGCGCGGCGTTCCCGGATGGTCCAATGAAGGGCATGGCCAGAACAGCCCCATGTGCTGATCAATCCGCTCATACGTAATGCCGTAATAATCCGCGTGTCCACCACGCGATGCCTCGCGCAACTCGTCCAATACTTCGCCGGAGCTGCGGAAAGGGAAAAAATTCGCGCGATCCAAGTGTTTTGCCATCTCGCAAAGTATCCACGTATCGGTGCGGGCGTTTGCCGGAGGGTCAACTGCTTTCTGAATATGAATGACGCGGCCCTCGACGTTGCAGGTCAGACCTTCTTCCTCTTCCTGCAGGCTGCCGGCCAGCACCACGTCGGCGTGCCGCGCCGTTTCCGACATGAAGAAATCGATTATCCCGAAGAACTCAAGCTTTTCCAGCGCCTCGCGCGTGTAGTTCGCATCGGGCAGCGAAACCAGCGGATTGAAGCACATTGAGAACAATGCTTTGATCTCTCCGCGATGGATCGCTTCCATGATCTCTTCGGCGCTGTAACCGGGCTGCGGCAACTCGTCCGGCGTAATGCCCCAGACCTTCGCTACATGCTCGCGCGCCACAGGATCTGTAAGCATTCGCTGCCCAGGCAGTTGATCGCACTTCTGTCCGTGTTCGCGGCCCCCCTGACCGTTCCCTTGACCGGTAATCATGGCGCAGCCTGAGCCTTCGCGCCCGAGGTGGCCTGTCGCCAACGCGAGATTAATGATGGCGAGGCAATTCTCGACGCCTTTTGATTGGTGTTCGAGGCCCCGGGCATGCAGGGCAATCGCGTGCTCCGCATTCGCAAACCAGTGGGCTGCTTTCTCGATGGACTCCGGTGGCACTCCCGTTTTTTCCGCAGCAACTTGTGGATTCCAGGCTCGAACCGATTCCCTCACGGCCTCGAAGCCGGTTGTATGCTCTGTGATGAACTGGCAATTCTCCAATCCATCGCGCAAAATCACATGCAACATTCCCATCAGCAGGGCCAGATCGGTTCCCGGGCGCAGAGGCAAAAACAGGTCCGCATTCCTTGCAATCGGGTTCAATCGAGG
>NZ_DASQIX010000008.1:0-97368 GCF_035631355.1 Alloacidobacterium sp. | reverse complement strand
GAAGCGCGGGCCGCAAGGTTCGCAGGTCTCAAGCGAAGCCGGAGTGACAGGTAGTTGTGGTCTGGAAGCCGAACCAGACCTTCGAAAAATCGGAAAGAAGGGGCGAGATCCCGCAAGGGAAATCGCCCCTTCGCTTTTCTGCGGCAATAATTCTGTCGAGTAGCCGCAGTCTGTTGTTCCGATTTCTTTTCTCGCAGAAAAATCCGATCTTATAGCTGCAGCCGGAGCTTCATCCTTGTCAGCAGTGCGGCGATGGCTAGCATACATGCGGTAAAGATGAGTGCTCTCGCAACACCTGGCCAGCCGTAGCTGAGATGTGCTTCGAAATAGGTAGAACCAATCGTGGCAATGATGAAGTAGTAGAAGTCGGGCAGCAGGTAGGTGAGCAAAGTATTTGCGCCTGCGGGCCGAGCAAAGAAAGCCCATCCAATTTTCTTTTTCACGTCGCAGACCCAGTAGAGAAGCGCGAAGGATGCGACAGCGGCAGAGATGCAGTAGAGGCTCCAGGTGGGCGTAGCGCGGATTTTCGAGATGCAGAGCGGCGTGAGTAGACGGCCCGCGGCAAGCGGTGCCAACGCGAATGCTACGGCCATCGACATTTTCTGGCCTAGCGCCTTCCATCGGTGATCGCCAAGGAAAATGACTGAGGTTGCCACGCCGGCCATGGTGATGGATGCCATCGCTCCATTATCAAAGGGCCAGAAGTAGAGTCGCAGGTGCGGGGGCAAAGCAATGATTTTCGCCACGCACAGCGCATTGAAGGCGACGAGCGCGGCCAGCCATGCGAGCGGCGCCCAGAGCCAGCGGCGCGTGGGGATGTAAAGGACCGACACGGCGAAGTAGGTATAGCCGATGAGACCGAGGATTTCCGGATACGAGCCGTCAATCCATGCAAAATGGCCGTCGTGTGTCGTTCGGCGGAAGATGGCGTACATTGCGACAACGAGGATAAGGCCAAGGATGCGGAGAATCCTGTGCACGGTCTTTCCGCGTTGGGAGCCGGTGTAGACGCTGAGATAAAGCGATGATCCCAGCAATGCGAGAATCGCCCACAGGCTGCTGCTGAAACCGATGCGCGCCGGATCCCCTTTTTCGGCGTTGGCGAGAATCAGTCCGAGAACGATGAGGCTGGCGGAGCGGAGGATGATGTGCGTCCAGAGCGCGAACCGTGAGGGATTTTTTCTAAGGCGCGCTTTTACCGCCAGCGGGAGCGACAGGCCGACGGCAAACAGGAAGAAGGGATAGACCATGTCCACATAGGTCATCGCATCGACCTGGGCAGGAGCGTGGTACGTCCACCAGGGCAGGCCGTGAACGCTGGCAAGGTCGTTGACGAAGATCATGACGACCATGGTGAGGCCGCGGAAGATGTCGATGGACGCGAGGCGTGAAGATGCAGATACGCCTCGCGTCTCAATCAGCCGTGTTTGCGCAGCGGTGGTCATGCGTGGCCGTTCTGGTTGTCTTTCCGGATAGAATAACGCGATGGCGGCAGACTATTTGAAGCCGACCACCATTGAGTCCGGACCAACGAGGTGTTCCACATAAGCATCACGGAAGCCTGCGGCCTTCATCCATCCGATGCATTCTCCCCCTGTGTAGTCGTATCCTCCGGGAGTCTCGACAAGCATATTCAGGCTCATGAGCAGGCCGAAGGTATTCTTTGACCGGTCATCATCAATGATTGCGTCATAGACGACCAGAGCGCCGCCGGGGTTGAGCGCCTCATATGCTTTGCCGATCAGCATTTTCTTTTCGTCGAGGTTCCAGTCGTGCAGGATGTGCCCCATGGTGAGGACGTCAACTTTCGGCAGCGGCTCGGTGAAGAAGTCTCCTGGCTGGAAAGAAAGACGGCCATTCAGCCCCTTGGATTGGGCATATTCTTCAAAGGTCGGACCGACCTGCGCCAGGTCGAAGCCGATTCCTTTCAGATGAGGATTCGCAAGCGCGATTTGAACGGCGAGATCGCCCTGAGCTGTTCCCACATCCGCAAATGTCTTGTACTTTGCCCACGAGACTTTTTGGGCGATAGCCATATTCGCGCCATGGCTAATGCCTGACATTGCGGCAAGGAACTCCTTGAGGCGCGCGGGTTCGGCATATAGGGCTTCAAAGGGTGATTCGCCGCTGGCGTCCTTCGCTTCGTTCTGCGGCCGTCCTGTACGAAGCGCTTCGGTGAGGTGGTTCCAGAATCCGAAGAGGCGCGCATTTGCCATCTCAAGTATTCCGCCCAGATAGCTGGGCTTGCGCCGGTCAAGGAAGAGATCTGTCTCGCGTGTGTTGGAGTACGTTCCGTTCGATCTTTGCAGGAAACCCAGTGCAACAAGTGTGTCAAGAAAGTCGCGCGCTGAACGATGGTGAAGGCCAAGCCGTCCGGCTAGGTTGTCGAATGATTCCGGGCCATTCGCCAGTTCGGTAAAAACTCCCATTTCGACGGCGCTCAACAGTGCTTTCGACGCCCAGAAACTCAGGCCGACCTGCATAATGTGGTCCGGTGTTGGACCTGCTTGTGTATTCAATTCGCGTTCTCCTCGGAAGCCGGATTATATCCGGGCGTAATTGTGTGGCTTAGCACAAAACAATGCTGCAATTTATTGTTGTCGTCCGGTCAGCGAATCGACTCATCCGAAATTCTGATATTCGCTCCAGAATTTCGGCCATGGCAGACGCGGCGGTCCGCAGACAAAGATGTCGGGGTGGTCGTTGCTTTCTTCGTTCTTCACGCCGAGGGAGTTGCCGTTGTGTTCGGCAAGACGGCAATCAGTAAAAGCGTTCTCTGCTTCTTCGCGCGAGTAGCCAATGACAATCAATGTGGTGGGCGGCGGAGTGGGATAGCCGCGCAGCCATGCTGAATTGGTTGTGCTGATTGGGACAGGAAGATGATAGGCCGCGCCGAGAATTTCAATAGCTCCCTGCTCGCCGTAGTTGCCGACCAGCACGCCATAACTCGCCTGCTGATCGGGAGGCAGCGAGTCGCGAATGCCGGCGACGGTTGCGACCAGTTCATTCCAGCCAATTTCTTCGCGCATGTCGCCATTGCGGCTGAGGATGAATTTTTTGAGCGGGCCGCTGGAGGCGATCGGAAGAATGAGCGCGCAAAGGTATAGGCCAACGAGAGCGGTACTGGCGAAATAGATGCCTTCGACGGTCCGTCGCCAGGGTTTTCGCAGTGAGACTGTCCAGCGCTCGCTCACAACTGCGCCCATCGCCATGAGCATGGGATACGCAGCAGCGAGGTAGTAGCCGCGTCCTTTGCCGAAGAAGAAAAGCGCGAGCGGGATAACGTACATCCACGCAAGCAGGCGATAGCGGGGGCTGCGCAGAAAACCGATGAGTCCGGCGATCCACAGCGGGGCGGTGAAGAGGTTGGTGCAGATGAGGAATTGATCGAGCAGGAATCCATGGGCGCGGCCTTCGCCGACGTCGCGTTTGTGAATGTGCTGAAGGAAGTGGTAGGAGATGAATCCGTGCTGCACCTGCCAGAGCAGGTTAGGTAGAAAAATCAGCACTGCCAGCGCTGTTCCCATCCAGAACCATTTGTTCAGAAAATAGCGTCGGGCCTGCGTGAGCAGCATTCCGCCGAGGATGCCTGCAATGTAGAAGCAGACGCTGTACTTGGTTTGCAGAGCGATGCCGGTGGTTATGCCGACGGCAATCCACCAACGCGGGTTTTCTGTCTTGAGCACGCGAATAATGAAATATGCGATCAGCGCCCACCACAGATAATCGAAACTCGAATACTGGAATTCCGTTCCTTCAAAGAGCGGCAGCGGAGCGAGCGCGATGGAGAATGCTGCGACGATCTGCGCCAGGCGTCCGCCGCCAAGCTCGCGCGTCACGAGTCCTGTAACGACAATGACCGCAGCCTGCGTGATGACCGAGAAAAGGCGCAGCCCGACGAGCGAGAGTCCGAACAGGCCCATGCTGACGCGCTCGATGAATGGCGTGAACGGCGGATAGGCAACAGAGCCCCAGTCCAGGTGACGCGCATCGCTCAAAAATTGCAGCTCGTCGCGATGAAAGCCGTAGCGGCTGTTGGTAAGTATGTGGATGAACGCAATGGCTGCCGCGATGGCGAGGACTGCGACAGTGCCGGACTGAACTCCGGCGCCTGCACGCACAGGAGCCTGCGATTGGGTTGCTGTCATGCCGCTTTATTCTCTCACTGCGCTATTACGCGCGTCTGCGGGTTTTTGTTCACCTTATTCATAGGCGCTCTGGTTGTTACAGACTGTCCGGTACAATTCCTGCGAGCGCAAGAGGAGATATGGGCGAGCATCGAATCGCGGGACTGCTGAATTTCATTGTGGTCGCAGCGGTGGGCGCTGTTGCCTATACCGACTGGGTGATTGTTGCCGATGTTTCGCTCGCATATCTTTATGTGCTTCCCATTGCACTTTGCGCTCTGGTGAATCCGCTTCCTTTTACGATTGCTCTGGGTGTGGTCTGTACCTTTCTCGGAGACATCTTCGGGCCTCCTGCTGTTTCGCTGTATTGGCGTGTGGTCCACAACGTTGTGTATCTCGCGAGTTTTCTAGTGGTGGGATTCCTGGTCACGCTGATTGCGCGGCAGCGTGACCGCATGGCGGAAGAAGTGCGCCGCCAGCGCGATGAATACGAACGCGATCTGGAGCTGGCCGCGCAAGTGCAGCATCGGGTATTGCCCAGACCCTTGTCGCTGCCGGGGATCGACATCGCCGCGGAGATGAAAACAGCGCGTCTTCTCGGTGGAGACTACTACGACTTTTTCCCGGTTTCGGATGACGTTGTCGATGTTGTCATTGCCGATGTGTCGGGCAAAGGGGCGGCGGCGGCGCTGCTGATGCCGTCTCTGGCGGTAGCGCTGCGTCTGCGCGCGCGTGAACTTGAAGGTCCGGCACAGGTGATTGCAGATCTCGATGGCGTTCTGAAGCAGATGACGAACTCGGCGACATTCGTAACCATGTTTTATGCGCGGCTCAATCGCGCCAGTCGCATTTTGCAGTACGCCAACGCAGGGCACAATCCGCCGGTCCTTATGCGCGCTGGGTCATGCGAGGCGCTGCTGCTGGAAGAGGCAGGCGGGCCAATACTGGGGATTCTCAACGGCGCGCAATACTCCGATGCGTCTATCACGCTCGGAACGGGCGATATTCTCACGCTCTTTACCGACGGAGTGACTGAGCAGGAGAATGCGCTGGGGGATGAGTTCGCCGTAGACAGGCTGAAAGATGTCATCTGCCACGATGGAACGGGATCCGCAGCAGAGGTGGTTGCGCGTGTCTCCGAGGCCGTCTCTGCATTCGCCGGAGAGACGGTGCAGGCCGACGATTTAACGCTGGTTGTGCTGAAGGTCTTGTAAGCTGAGAAGCGGGCCGCTCCAGCTTTGCCTAAAAAAAGAAACAATCATGACAACAGTAAATACCGATTCAAACAGCCCCTCGCTGCTGCTGCACGGCTTGCGAAAAGCATTTGCCGACGTGGTGGCCGTGGATGGTCTTGACCTTGAAGTCAAGCGCGGTGAGTGCTTCGGATTGCTGGGACCGAATGGCGCGGGGAAGACCACGACCATTGAGATTTGCGAGGGCCTGACCACTCCCGACGCGGGCACGATTGAGCTGCTGGGCCTGAGCTGGGCCACGTCGGCGAATGAGCTGCGCCAGCGCATCGGCATTCAACTGCAGGAGACGCAGTTTCCCGACAAGCTGACGGTTGAAGAAACGCTGCGACTCTTTCGGAGTTTTTTTCGGCGCGGCATTTCTGTCGATGAATCCATCCGCACGGCACAACTTGAAGAAAAGCGGAATTCGCGCGTTGGCGGCCTTTCCGGCGGGCAGAAACAGCGCCTGGCGATGGCGTGCGCGCTGGTCGGCGATCCGGAGATGCTGTTTCTTGACGAGCCGACGACGGGACTCGATCCGCAGGCGCGGCGGCACCTGTGGGACCTGGTTGATCAGTTGAAGCTCGCGGGACGCACCATCATCCTGACCACACACTACATGGATGAAGCCGAGCGACTGTGCGACCGCGTCGCCATCATGGACCATGGAAAAATCATCGCGCTCGGAACTCCGCCGCAACTGATTGCCTCAATCGGCGGCGAGCATATCGTGGAGTTCGCCATCGTCGGCCATGAAAGTGGAGACGGCCTGGTTGACGCATCTCTGCTGACAGCGATTGCGGGCGTGCAGTCGCATCGCGTCGATGCGGGACAGCATCAGCTCACAGTGCGCGATCTGCATACGACGGTGCCGCTCATCTTTCAATCGTTAACTAGCCAGGGGCTGCATCTGAGCGACTTTCGCACGCATTCAGCAACGCTTGAAGACGTATTTGTCGGCCTGACGGGAAGGAACCTGCGCGATGAATAAGCTGGAATTCAGCAGCCTGTACCAACTGACGATGATTCGCTTCAAGCTCTTTCTGCGTGAGCCGGAGGCGATTTTCTGGATCTTCATTTTCCCCATTCTGCTTGCCGTGGGGCTGGGGATCGCCTTCCGCAATCGCCCGGCGGATGTGCTGCAGGTCGGTGCGACCACAACGCAGTTGACGCAGGCTCTGAATGCCGACAAAGGTCTGATGGCGAAGACACTGAATGAAGCGGAAGGCACGCACGAGTTGGCGACTGGGGACATTCTGCTGCTGGCGATCCAGACGCCCAACGGCGTGACGTATAAGTATGACGACACTAATCCCGATGCGCGAACGGCGCGCCTCGTGGCCGATCGCGCAATCCAGGCAGGCTCCGGCCAGCACGAGGCAGTGCATGTCGAAAATCAACTGGTGCATGAGGTCGGCGCTCGATACATCGACTTTGTAGTGCCCGGCCTGCTGGGAATGAACTTGATGGGATCGGCCATGTGGGGCCTGGGCTTTTCCATCGTGGAAGCGCGGCAGAAAAAGCTGCTAAAGCGCCTGATAGCCTCGCCCATGCCGCGCTGGCAATATCTGGCCGCATATCTACTGTCGCGGCTGGTCATGCTGGTCATCGAAGTGGTGGTCTTTCTCGGGTTCTCGCGGCTCGTCTTTGGAGTACCGTTTCGTGGATCCCTATTGCAGTTGGGATTTCTCTGCGTCCTTACATCGCTGTCATTCTCCGCGCTGGGTTTGTTGACAGCCTCGCGGGCCAAGACGATGGAAGCTGTCTCCGGCCTGATGAATCTCGTTATGCTTCCGATGTGGATTCTGTCGGGCGTCTTCTTTTCGGCGTCGCGCTTTCCGGCTGTTATTCAGCCAATCGTGCGGACGCTCCCTCTAACGGCTGCGATCGACACCCTGCGCGGAAACATGCTGCAGGGGACAGGCATGGGGCAGATGGTTATTCCAGTCGCCATTCTGCTTGCGTGGCTTGCTGTGCCGTTTGCAGTAGCGCTACGAATCTTTCGATGGAGATAGCTGCAACGTTGACAAGCGCTGCGCTATCATCCAGTTGCTTAAGTCACTGCTTCCACGGATAAGCTTTGCACGTCTTCCGTTTTTTATCTCCCCCGCAAAGGGTGCTAGCCCATCCTTTCGCAAACTGCGCGAAAGGATGGGGCACTTATGGTTGATACCCCTTGCGCATTCTGGTCTTACCGGTCGTGATCTTCATCATCCTGGCTGAAATTGTGAAGCCAGGGAGCAAAACTGATGTCTGATCCGCTCACTGTCGCGCAGCCCGCAGCGCCGGGGCCATTGGGGCAGCCCCAGTAGTTCTCAGTCGCATTGATGCTGCCCTTGCATATCGAGGCCTTGTCAAAGGCGCACACATCGGCGACCCCAATCTTCCCACCGCCCAGATCATTGAGATGGATGTCCGCTTCGGCAGGAGTATTTATCGCAATGTCTACGTCTTCATCGCGAATCACGTTGTAGGAAATGACGGTGCCAAATACAGGAGAGCCACCACCGCCACTGTTGATGTTGATTCCCACAGAGCCTGGCGTGGCTGTATCGGCCTGGTCAGCGAGGTTCTTCGCAATAAAGTTGCCAACGATGATGTTTCCACTCATGTTGTCAGCAGGCAGTCCGAAAGCGGGACCTACATGGGTGTGCAGGGCGACGCCTCCCAGGCCATTTCCGATTAACTTGTTGCGCACAACCAGATTGCCGGTCACGTGTCCCGGGCCTGCGCCATCCGTGAACATTCCCACTCCCGAGCCCCCGATCTGCACTCCGTTGCCAGTTGAGACGTTCTCGGCCACGGTATTGTTGTCAACGCCGAAATGCGGGGCGAAGGGAGGAGCAGCGTGTCCGGCGGGAGGATGAGACGCAAGCACAATGCCGCACTCTAACGGATTGTCTTTGACAAGGTTGTGAATAAGCAGATTGTCGTGGCTTTCCGCAGTTTCATCACTGATCAGGACGCCATCCGCATTCCCCGTTATGAGATTGTCAGAGACAACGGCATGACTTGTTCCTACCAGATGAAGAGCGCCGCCGCAGTCGCCGGTCTCGTCATTTTCATACGAGCCTGCGCCGGGCTGGTCCGGACACCCTGTGGTTGCACCGGTGAATAACAGGCCGGGACTGGTGTCGTTGTCGTTGATCTCATTGCCGTGGATGGTGACATTTGCAGCACTCACGACAAGGACTCCCTCATACAGCGCGTTCTCAACCGTAAAGCCGCTGATGGTCACATTGCTGAGGCCAGCATGGTCAAACCCGTCTACAAAAAAACCATGCGCCAGGCCGGTGGCGTCAACGATGGTTGATTCGTCGTCTGCTCCGATGATTGAAATTGGAATGCCGATGGTTACGTATTCCTTATAGGTGCCAGGCGCGACCTTAACCACGTCGCCCGGTGAAGCGTGATTGACAGCCGCCTGGATTGTCGCGTAACACCCGGCACGATGGGGATTGACGCAAAGAGTAGCAGCCGTGAGAGACGGCACGAGGGACATCAAAAGAACGAAGCAGCAGGAAACCAGCAATGGACGGAAGCGAGTGATACGCATAGATATTTCCTTTCCACGGTGTTCAGCCGCAGGAGATCATTGGGATTGATGAGATCAGGAAAGTCCAAGCCTTTCCTGCCGGGGGAAGTTTTGGAGGGCCGGTTCAGCCGATGTCTCTTCTTGGAACCGTCAGCGCGGGAATTCTAGTCCAAGCTTGCTCTCAATACAACCCGAAATTCCATCGGGCCGCGCATGCCCTGCTTCGGAGAACGAAAAGGCCTGTGGCCAGACTGAGTTTTGCTCTTTGACCTTACTCGCATCAAAATGATGCTTGAAATAATCCTTCTCCGTCCTCTCGGATGGGGAAGGATTACTCACGCTCCTCTACCGGCCTCGCAGAATCGTTCGAATAGCACGGATTCCCAAGTAAGTGAGCCAATCTCTGAAACCACCCCGGCGCACTCGGCGCCAAGCAGTGATTACCACACCTCCATGACGCATCCACCTGCGCCTGCGCGCCTGCATTGCGGTGACAGTATTGTCCCGCCATGGGAAGGATATGGGCAGCTTGGCAGGAATAGGAGGTGTACTGAAAGTCATAATGTAGACGATCCTGGGTATCCCGGAGGTGTTGGGAGTGGAACAGTGCAGCGTTCGGGAAAAATGGATCGTACATCCTCCCAGGGGAATCTCTGCTTTCACTGCCCTTGTCTTGTCAAATGGCGCGATGCACTTCAATGCGATGGATTCGCCCTTCCCGCTTATTTGCTGGTGATCGAGCACCTGTGCTTGATGGGATTCGGGTACGAACATGAGGCAACCGGAATTTTCATCTACGTCGCCCAACGCAACCCAGATAGTCAAGTCTCGATACTCGAAATGTGGATCCCGAAAGGCCTCATCCTGGTGCCAGGGAGTTGCCTCGCCAGTATGAGCACGCTTCAGAATCGTCAGATCGAAAAAAAGAGTAGCTCGCTCACCCAGAATCTGTTTTGCAAATCGGAGAGCATTCGCGAAGCACTCCGTTTTATGCAACTCAGGGGCATAGTTCGCGGGATGAAGGATCTGCGGAGAATTCGGCTCTTCATCGCCGTCCATGCTGCTGGCGAGCTCTCCATACGCTCCTTCGCTCCAGCCTGCCTTTTTACCGAAGAGTCCCTCAAGCGACGCCCTGATGGCCAGAGCCTCTTCATCCGATGTGATTCGCGGTACACACAGAAACCCCTGTTGCTTCACTGCCTGAAGCTGCTCGTCGGTTAGATGCATTTCCTTTCACATCCCTATGACGCACATATGACGGACTGGAACGAACATTCATTTACACACCAGGGGAATGCGCTGCCGCGCGGTGACTGCCAAGCCGCTTAGAGCACCGGGCTCATGACGTTTGGCTTGTTCATTAATCAAGCGAGAGCCTACTTCTTTCTCATGACACCCACAAGGAGCCGATAGTGTGCAATGAGAGGAGTAATTATGCCCTGTTGTGCACCATTTCTTCTCTATGGCCCCGCGTTGTGCCGGGGAATCGAATTTAATTCTCCATCCGCTGATAAGGAATCTTCGAAAGCTGAGGATTGGCAGGGCATTCGCTTTCAGTTAGGTCTTCGATTTGCTTCGCGGTGAGATGCGGATGTCGCTTCGGCTTGTTCGCCTGCGCTGGGCCTATGGCAGTGAGGTGTCGCCTTTGGCGACGGCTTTACTTCCGGGACTGAAGTTCCGGTTTCTACTTGGAGGCGCTTTGCGCCTCTTTTGATTTTGGAATTCTGTCCTGCTAAGGATGTGCAGTTTGAGGTTGGTCGGAAATGATCCCATGTCTCTGCGAGACATGGGGCACCCAAAGTTAGACCTGGGCCACCCGCCACTATTTCTTCTCTATGGCCCAACGTTGTGCCGGGAAATCGAATTTAGTGCTCCATCCGCTGATGCGATGTCGCTTCGGCTTGTTCGCCTGTGCTGGGCCTATGGCAGCGAGGTGTCGCCTTTGGCGACGGTTTGTTCCGCGGACTAAAGTCTCCGGCTTCTGCCGTGGAGGCGCGCCTTTTTCGAGGTTGGAATTGTTCTTGCTAAGATGCACAGTTTGAACTTGGTCGAGAGTGATCCCATGTCTCACAGAGACATGGGGCACCCTAGTTGGACTTGGGCCACCCGCCCACCCGCCCACGATCTGTGCGGTATGCGCAGAATTTTCCTGCGGAAGGTTTCGATAGTCAGAAGATCGGTCTGAGCGGTTCTGCGCCATTGCGAGTGCAGAGCCCAGAACGATGAAAGAGATGGTTGTAAGAGCACGCATCCGTGTAGTCATGATGGTTCCTCCGTCGAATATTTTTGGGAGGGCCTGATGAGCGGCCCGAACTGTCCCATCTTAGGTCTCGAAATCGACGACAGTAGGACGACAGCTGGGGGAAAATCTTGCGCAGGTTGTTGTGCGGGATGAGACGCATGGATTTCTGATAAAGCCGCGTGGGCTTTCTCCCATCCTTTCACAAGCGACGCGAAGAGAGAGCAACTGGCGAAATGTCGCTTCGGCTTTTGCCTGCGCTCTGGCCTACGGCAGTGAGGTGGTCGCCTTTGGCGACGGGTTTTTTCGGGGACTGAAGTCCCCGGCTTCTACCTGGAGGCGTCTTTTTATTTGGGGAGGATCAGATTAACGCGAGAGATTTTTAAACTGCCCCACTCAAGCCAAAAGAAGGCTTGAATGGGCCACCCGCCCTGGAGGCGCTTGCGCCGGAAGTTGACACACCGATCCGCGGCGCTTAGTGTCGCGCCATGCTCGAAAGCAAAATGGAAGAGGCGATTGCCAAATGCCCGGACCTATTCATCGAGTCCGGTCTGACCCTCGTCCGGAGACAAGTCGTAATTAATGGGAGACGTCCTGACTTGCTTTTCAGTGATTCCTTCTCTCGGCAACTCTTGGTGGAAATCCAGAGTGGTCGTTTGGATGAGAATCATCTTCAACGGCACTTCTACTATTACTTCGACTATCGAGCGAAATATCCATCAATACACCTTCGGCTGATGTTCATTGCGAATCGGCTGGTCCCCCAACATAAAGAATTTCTGGATGAACACGGATATGAATATCGTGAATATCCTGAGCAAGACTTCGCACGTCGTATTTCGAGTTGTGAGACGCGAACGCCGGATGTTTTGCAAGCTGATATTGAGACGGTCTCCACACCAGGCGTTCTCGCCCAAACTACATATAAATTGCTTTATGAAATCGAAATGCAGCAGATGACCCTCTGTTACAAGATGCTGTTATTGATGTTCATGACTGAGTTGACAGATTCAGATGGAGGAGTCTCCCTAATACTCGTGGCGGAACGATTTCATAGTTTCTTTCTAGATCGCGCAATTCGGGGCAAGATCGAGGAAAATCCAAGACGCATTAAGCCCGATACCCTTTCCCGCAGGACCATTTCTACATGGGAACGGATTATTCGCGAGCAGCCCGTACGCTATCTCACAGAGTCATTCGTTATTTACAAAGGCAAGACTATTAGATGGGCACCGCGTATTTGGTGCCAATGGAGTGCTGAGTTGAGTCGTGAAATTCGGACGGCGTGTTACGACCGACTTATTCGATATTTCAGCCGTCATGTACCTGGCGGCTATTGAACTCATTCAGAAATCATTTATGCATTGCCGCCCAATCTGGCCTTGCTGTGCAAGGCATACAGCGCACGAATTTCATTCGTGCGGGTCCTGCGACTTCGCTGCGCTTCGCTCAGGATGACATGGTGGTGGGCGTTGAGGGTGGCGGGGGGTTGGAGAGGTGATGTGGGAATCAAAAGCCCGGCGCTTGGCCGGGCTTTTTGTTTTTGCGCCGAAGGCGCGATTACCTGGACGGTCAGTCCCCCATTACGGGTTCTTCGGCGGCGGGGACTGGCTTGGCTGGGGCTATGGAGTTAATGGAGACCAGGCCTTCGACCGGCTTTTCGCCGAGGATGTGCTCGCGGTAGAGCTTGGCCATGCGGGCGTTTTCGGCGTCCTGCTTGAGCTTGGCGTCGCGGGCGCGGATCTTTTCTTCGCGCGAGTTCTTGGCGATGCCGAGCTTGTCGAGGGTGTTGTTGGCTGCGGCGTGCACGTGCTCATCGTTGAGGACGAGGGTGTGCTCGGCGTCGCCCATGCCGACCTTCTTGCCACCGGCAAAGATTTCGTGACGGCCATGCTCGTCATACCACTTGGTGAGCGTGGAGGTCATGTGCATCTTCTCGATAATGTTGCGCCAGCCCACGCCCGTGTTGTAAGCGCAGAAGCTGATCTCGCCTTCCTGCGTGGCGTAAGGAATGATGCATTGTTCAGTCCGGCGGAAGTCGTAGTTAAAGAGGTCCTGGAACCACATGCCGGCGATGAAGAGGAAGTTCCAGCGGTCGGCGCGGCGCTGTTGGATGTCGGCCATGGTGCGGTCGGCCTTCACCGAACCATATTTGCGGTTGGTGGACCCGGAGAACTTGTCGAACTTCTTCAGAAGGTCGGCGATGCGCATGTGCGTCGGCGCCTTGGTCGGGTCGTAGTTGCGCAACAGTGCAAGCGTGATGCCGACAAGCGAGAGGAACTTGCCGCGGGCGGCGTCATTGACCTTGGCCACGTCGCGCGCCAGGCGGTCAGCATTGAGGAAGGCGGTGACCGGAACGGCTTCCTTGGTTTCCTTGTCGATCATGATGGCCATGCCGATGCCGCAGTTCGGGTGGCATCCGCAGGAGATCTGTCCCCAGTCACGTTCGGGGCCGTGAACGAGGTCGGCAAAGTCGGAGAAGGTGCTAATGAAGCTGATGGGGAACCAGTCGCGGGTCGGCTCGCCAATGCCCGTCTGACTCTTAACGTCGTGCGCGAGGTGCGAAAGCGTGTAGCGCTGTGCGGTACGGCGCTCATCGCTGACTTCCTCGTCGCGGCCAGTGAAGGAGACCGGCTGGAAGCTGAGGAAGTTGATCTTCTTGGGGTTGTCGAGGGCGAACTGGATGATGTGGCCGACCTGCTCGTTGTTGATGCCGTTGACGATGGTCGTGACAGGGACGATGTCAACACCGGCTTCGTGCAGGTTGTGGATGGCCTGAAGCTTTACGTCAAAGAGGTTGCCGACCTTGCGGTGCGAGTTGGCGGCGTTGCCGATGCCGTCGAACTGGAGATAGGCATAACGGAGACCCGCTTCCGCTGCGGCCTTTGAGAATTCCTTCGATTTGGCAAATTCGATGCCGTTGGTCGCGGCCTGCACGGATTCATATCCGACCTTGCGGGCGTACGCGACAGCGTCAAGGAAGTAGGGCGAGAGCGTGGGCTCGCCACCGGAGAACTGGACCGACATTTGACGACGCGGCTTGATAGTGATGGCGTTGTCGAGCATGGTCTTGATGTCGTCCCATGTTAGCTCGTGGACAAAGCCAACCTGGTTGGCGTCCATGAAGCAGGGGTCGCACATCATGTTGCAGCGGTTGGTCAGGTCAATGGTCAGGACCGAGCCGCGGCCATGGGTCACGGTTGAAGTTCCATGGTTGTGCAGCTTTTCGTCATTGTGGGCGCGGATGTCGCGGCCAGGGAAGGACTCTTCGAGGTGCTTGAAGAAGGCGGTGTCGATGGACATCACGTCTTCGAAGTGGCCGTGCTTGGGGCAGTCCTTGACCATCAGGATTTTGCCGTCGCGCTCGATGATCTGCGCCTTGATCTCGCCAACTTTCTCATTTAAAAGGATTTCGTGCGGCAGCTTGCCGTCGATAATCTGCTGGCGAATCTCCGGGACACACTTGGGGCAGAGGGAATCCGTGGTGCGGGGCCAGCCAAGGGGCGGCTTTTCCTTCTGATAAGACTTCAGCAGAGGCTTGTCGGACCACTTGGGGGTGAATGATTCGTTGGGGCTGATACGGTTCAGCCTCTCGAAGACGGACCAGACGCCATTCGCGGCGACCGTGACCGCCCGCTCTGCGTATTTAACGGTTTTCGACATTTTTCAGTTCTCCTGACGCTCGCCTGCCGCGATTGTAAGTGATTCAAAATACGCTGCGGACAGGAAAGCCAGCTAAAATGCTTTCGGCCCTCGGGGGAAGTGTGCGTCAAGGTAACTGCATCTTCCAGAGGACTTTACCACCTATAAAGATAGATGGGTGTTTTTGAAGAAAAGAAATGACTTTGGCTGAATGGCGAATATTGACGTTTGGATGGGGATGGTTGGGGGTGAATGGGACTGAGAACCGGCTCTAATCAACAATTTACTTGTGAGAATGCCGGTCAGAATGTAATGTTTTCACGCGGATTCTCGACCATTCCCCCAGAATTGGAAAGAAGAAAATGGCACTTTACGATCTTGTGTTTGAAGGCGGCGGCGCCAAAGGGATGGCGTTTGCCGGAGCGCTCCAGGTGTTTGCCGACGCCGGGCACAAGCACCGGCGGGTAGTGGGGACATCAGCCGGGGCCATTACCGCCATGCTCACCGGCGCAGGCTACACTCCGGCTGAACTGACGGCGGAATGCACAAAGACCGACGCGACGGGCAAGCCCATCTTCGCCACGTTCATGGATGCTCCCACTGAGGCTGATTTCTCTCAGGCGCTGATTGATGGCTGCGAGACACTCGCGTTGATGAAACAGGCAGGCTTTCCCTTCTCTGGAATGCTGGAGAAAGTCGAAGAGAAGATGATCAAGGCGCTTTTACACATTGAGTTGTATCGCGAACTGTTCTCCTTTAATGAGTGCGGCGGCTTCTATGCCGGAGATGCGGCGCTGAACTGGTTTCGCGAGCGGCTGGTAGCGAAAGGCATGGCGGCGGACATCACCTGGGCGGATTTCGCCAAGAAGACCGGCAGAGACGTTTCCGTTGTGACAACCGACGTGACCGACAAGGAGTCGGTGGTGCTGAATGCGCGCACAGCACCGAATGTTCCGGTTGCCGAGTCGGTGCGCATGTCCATGAGCATTCCGTTTGTATGGCGGGAGATGATGTGGCAGCCGGGGTGGGGCACCTACAACCTGCTGGGCGCGAATGGCCAGATTACGCAGCGCAATAAAGCCGGGAACATTTTTGTCGATGGCGGTGTGTTGTCGAATTTTCCGCTGCGGCTCATTGCTGAGTCAACGTCGGACGTGGTTGCCGTCATGGGGCTAACCGATCCGAATGCTGCCGGCAATCTCGGGCTGCTGCTGGACGCGACGGTGATGGTGCCGGGTGCTGAGAATTCCAATACGCCGCGGCCGCGGCTGCGGGCCGCCGACCGAGTAACCCGGCTGATCGACACACTAACGGAGAGCGCGGATCTGGCAGTGATGCGGCAATATGAGTCGGCAATTTGCAGGCTGCCGGTTGGCGGATATGGAACGACGGAGTTCCGCATGTCGCCAGAGCGGCAGCAGTTGTTGATTGGGTCAGGCACGACCGCGATGAAGAAGTATCTGGCCACGCCGCTGAGGGGCTAATTCGTGTTGGCGGGAAATGTCAGTCGGGCCTATCGATTGGCACTCCGCTGCCCAGCACATGCCTTCCCTGTTGTCAGCACTATTAGGGGCCCGACTGTGGAGGACCAATCGGGTTGGGTTTCGTCCCAATTGTGAATGTTCGCGACGTATATTGTCGGGGTTCTCCTGCGCTGGAACCCATGCAGCCTTTCATTGAAAACACATAACCCGAGTTCGAAAGATGTCCGACCGTGGCATCAAGCGACATGAATGTTGGATACCAGCCGTCGTAGACGCAATTCGTGCCTTTGCCATTGCTTTCCAGAGGACTCCACGATCCGGAGATCTGCTGCGGGGTAGTCCATCCTGCCTGGTTCTCCAGGTTGGGATTCGTGGAGTAGAAGATCGCCGTGCCGGGTGTTGCGCCCGCATTCACCTGCTTCGCAGTCTTAGGCGTCATGCAGACAAAGGTGAGAAGGTACAGCCTTTCCACGTCAAGGTAGCTGATCGATGGTCCGCTTTGATTCTGATCGAATGCCTGGCACGACTGGTAAAGGTAGAGGTATTGCGCGGAATCCTCCTGTGTGGCCAGTGGAAAAATCGGGCTTTCGAGCCCTCCATTGTCACTCGCCAATCCCGAGTTCGACAGGCACGGGGGCGGGACACGTGGATCGCAAGCCGCGCCCGTAGCGGTAACAGTGCTGGTCTGTAGCAGGAAACTGCCCGACGATGGGTTGTCGTAGCCGACCGTCGGCCCATACCATTTGGTGAATTTAAGGGGAAAGCCTTGACCCAGCGGCGCTCGCGATACCCCGATCGTTCCACTCTGAGTGCCGGGATAGCTGTATGGTTTCGTTCCGTAATTCTCTGCTGTGTAGAGAAAGATACCCGAGGAAGTATTGACGTCATCCACAAAGGCGCTTGGCGATGAATCTCCCATTGAGTGCTGGACCGCTATATTCCCCTTAATCATTTCCGCTAATTCCATTGGTGCGCTCAAGGCTGCGGTGCGACCGAACCGGGACGGAGATGCGGTCGAACAATTGTTGCCTGGGCAGACTTGAGCGCCCGATGCGCCATGAGGAGCGTTGGGGCCATTCGTCGTACTCTGAGTCGGCAGCGGAGTGAAATTGTTTTTATAGGCAGGCCAGATGCTTCCCCAGTTCTGCGAGGTTGCGACACCGATGGTCGAATAGAAAGATGCCTGCGTCTTCTGTGCTCCTCCTTTCGATCCAACAGCACAACGATTTGTTCCCTCGAAGACCATCAGAAGACTGTCAGGACCCGGGTTCGTAGGATCGAGCACGATCGATCCGGCATTGGCATAGTTCAAGTCGAACGTAGGATCCTGTTGTGCGGGCGGAACGTTGGGACAAGTAGTGCGGTTCATGGGCGAAAGGAAGATCTGGCTGTTCGGGTACGTTGTGCCCGGCAACTGACCGTAACCGTCTGCGTAGTCGAGCGCCCAGGTTCCTTTTTTGTCCGGACCCAAACTTTGCAGCACGACAAGGCCGCTGGTGTCGAAGCCGTTCTTCGTAGTATTGGCGCCGTTATTGCATGTTTTTGCCGCGACGAAAAAAAGATATTCGGTGTTCAGCGTGTGATTGGGAGTGTTCGGAATACCAATAGTCTTCGGCGGCAGTATGCTGGAATGCTCATCTGCCAGGGAACCTAGTCCACCCCAGCAATTGATGGAAGATGGATTGACGCAACTGGACTGCGCCGCGCACGGCGAGGCGACGCCCGAAGGCGCAAGCACGGCTTGCGCAGGTCCGAAACTTATCACGACTGTGGGTGTCACCGGCGGGATTCTTGGTTGGCTGTTGGGTTGCCGCTGCGTAGTTTGTCCCGTGAACTGAGCGGTTGTTGTCAGAATAGCGATGAGATACATAGCCCTCTTGAAATTGCATGCGGGCACGTTCATAAACATTCTCCTGAATTGTCTTGGTCTGAGTGTCCACCTTGGCTTCTTGGCGGCCAACATCATACACCCGCATCGTCTCTGTTCCTTCAGAGATCATCGCTTCGGGTTTGAGTCGATGAGGCGAGGATTGTTTCAGACGTTGCTATGCGAAGTTCGCGGAGAGGGGCATGACAACTGTCATCACGCTTTGTTGACAAAGCTAACTGCCGCGGCTACTGGAATGGTGTGATTCTGATGCTGTCAAGAGGAGGCGTTATGAACCAGATCCCGGTACAGCATCGGCAGCAGATTGAAGCATGTGATCCATTCTCGCGGGCAGTTTATGGATTGGGGATGGTCCTGTTCATGTTCGGAATTTTTATCCCCGGAGCGCACACGCTGATGATGGTCGGCCTTGCGCTGCTTGCGATTGCCTGGGTCGTGGACTGGTAAAACCAGGTTCACGCGGCTGTGCTACACTTCGCCCGTTCGCCGGATACTTCCGAGTAAACGATAGAATATGTCAGTTGCCGATATTGCTAATGATCTGGTCGCGCTGTGCCGCGAAGGGAAAAACCTTGAAGCCATCGATAGGTACTATGCCGACGATATTGTCAGCGTAGAATCAGCCAGCAGCCCCGGAAATTCCAGTCGAGATGAGAGGCTTCGAGGCGGTCAGGGGCAAGAGTGTGTGGTGGTTTGATAACCATGAAGTCCACCATGAAGAGGTCAATGGGCCCTACGTTGGCGGGAACCAGTTCGCTGTTGAATTCAAATCCGACTTTACACATAAGGCTTCCGGCAGACGCATGCAGATGAGCGAGATGGCTCTATACACGGTGAAGAACGGGAAGATCGTGCACGAGCGCTTCTATTACAACCCTGGCGCGTAGCTAGACATAGTTAGATATCTCGATCAGGTTCTGGTCGGGATCGCGGATATAGATGGACAGCAGTTTGCCGACGGCCCCGGTGCGTTCCACGGGGCCGTTTTCTATGTGGACCTTCATGAGGTTCAGGTATTCGATGACTTCTTCCATCGGCGTGAGCGTGATGAAGCAGAGGTCTGCTGAGCCGGGCGTTGGGCGGCATGCGTGAGGCTGGAACTCGTGTCCGCGCAGGTGGAGATTGATTTTCTGCTCGCCAAATTTGAGGGCTGTCCGGCCCTCGAAGGTGACGATGTCCATGCTGAGGACTTCGGTGTAGAAATCGGTTGTGGCATGGATGTTGGCTACGGTCAGGACGATGTGGTCCAGTTGCTCCAGGGTGAAGGCCATGCTGCATTATGTGCTTTTGGATGGGCCGCGCGGAATCTCATTGTGGGAGTGAGTCAGTTTGATCCCAGAGGGACGGAAGTTGCGGTCGAGTATACCGCCAAATCGTCAGTAACCAAGTGCTAACTGACGAGTTGCCGACAAACCGTCCAGAACCCAGTCAATGAGTGGCTCTGCTGTTCGCCCCAGCTGAACTGCGTCTCCGGGCAGGTCCCTATTCGGCAGTCTCGAGAATCAAACATCGCAAAACTAACGAGATGCTGTCATCACTCTGGCATGAGCGCTATAATCCGCTTCACCGATGCCCTTAGCCACAGGCACGAAACTGGATGGGTACGAACTTCTCGGCCTGTTGGGCGCGGGCGGCATGGGCGAGGTATACCGTGCGCGTGACTCGGCGCTCAGGCGCGAAGTCGCAATTAAGGTCCTTCCTGCGTTTGTTTCCCGGGATCCTGATCGGCTGCGGCGCTTTGAGCAGGAGGCACAGGCTGCTGCGGCGCTGAACCATCCCAACATTCTTGCCATTCACCGCTTTGGGGAATTTGACGGTGCGCCGTATCTCGTGGCGGAGTTGCTCGAAGGCAGCACGCTGCGGCAACTGCTGCAGCGTGGCCCGCTGCCGGTACGCAAAGCCATCGACTACGGCATCCAGATCGCCCGCGGATTAGCAGCAGCGCACGACCACGGCATTGTGCATCGCGACCTGAAGCCGGAGAACCTCTTCGTCATCAAAGACGGGCATGTAAAAATTCTCGACTTCGGCCTCGCGAAGCTGATGCATCGCCAACCAGAGGCCGATGCCACGGCAGCCACTGTGACGCACGAAACCGATCCCGGCATGGTCATGGGCACGGCTGGCTACATGTCTCCGGAGCAGGTGCGCGGCGGGGCCGTCGATCATCGCACCGACATCTTCGCCTTAGGAGCGATTCTGTACGAATTGCTTTCGGGCAAGCGGGCGTTTCAACGAGGCACGTCAGCCGAGACGATGACTGCCATCCTCAACGACGACCCGCCGACGATTTCGCAAACCGGAGCGAACATTCCGCCAGCGTTGCAGCGAGTCGTCAATCGCTGCCTAGAGAAGAATCCCGAGCAGCGTTTTCACTCGGCCTCTGATCTCGCCTTTGCACTCGACGCGCTATCGGATTCTGGTGCGTCACCTGCAGTCGGCACGCAGGCGCCGGCTCGTCGCTCGCCGAAAAGAGCGGTCGTGTGGTCCATTACCATCATTGCAGTCGTTTGCGTCGTAGCCGCGGCTTACTTCACGACAAATCGGAACGGTGGCCCACCGCTGCGTATCGCGGAGTATACCCAGCTCACTCACAATGGCCATGCGGGATACGCTCGGGGAACGGATGGCAGCAGGATTTACTTACAGAGCAGCGTTAAGCTTTCCATGCAGCAGGTTTCCGTCTCAGGCGGTGAGATCGAGCCGGTTTCCTCCATCACCCTACCGGAACCAGAGTTGCTTGATGTCTCGCCTGACGGCTCGACCTTTCTCGTTAAGTCATATGAGAAGGGCTATTCGCCCTCAATGCCCCTCTATGCCGTTCAGGTTGTGGGAGGCTCGCATCGTTACCTGGCTGACGCCGCAGATGCTGCCTGGTCGCCGGATGGGAAGCTCGTGGCATACTCCACAGCGAATGGCGACATCGACATCATCAACAGCGATGGGACGGGCGCGCGCAAGCTGGCGTCTGTGGGAGGTGCTGCACTCGACCCAAGCTGGTCTCCCGACGGTAGGACGATCCGGTTTTTCAGAGACAGAGACTATTCGCTCTGGGAAATCACATCCAACGGAGCCAATCTTCATCCGTTGCTCGCTGGCTGGCATCCCTCAGACCAGAAGTGTTGCGGCAACTGGTCGCCCGACGGCAAAGTTTTTGCATTCTCCTCGCGGGCGGACCGCGCAGGCACTTCCCAAATCTACGCCCTCGATGAACGGCGCAGGCTTTTTCGGCCGCCAGCCAACGAGCCGATTCAATTGACCTCCGGCCCCATCCGATGGAGCGCCCCAATATTTAGCAAGGATAGAAAGAAGATCTTCGCCACCGGTTTCACACTAGCGGGCGAACTGGTGCGCCTCGACCCGAAATCGAATCAGTTCCAGCCCTTCCTTGGTGGTATCTCCGCCGATTCGGTGGCTTTCTCCAAAGACGGCCAGTTCATTGCGTATGTCTCCTACCCAGACGACATCCTGTGGAGAGCAAACCGGGATGGAAGCGACCGTGTTCCACTGACCAGTCCTCCCATGTTGCCGAACACGCCCAAGTGGTCGCCGGACGGCAGCCAGATCCTGTTCACGGATGACGAGGGCCGGCACGCCTGCATCGTTCCCTCCCGTGGAGGCAGCCCGCAGCGGGCACTTCCTGAAGGCAACGGGCTGGAGTCAGATCCGGGCTGGTCACCGGACGGGCACAAGATTATTTTTGCGACGGGCTTGCCTAGGAGCAGCGAGAGCAGCATACGTATCTTTGACCTGGCCAGCCATCAGATAGCCACCCTTCCGGGATCGGACGGTAAGTTCTCGCCCCACTGGTCTCCGGATGGTCAATACATAGTGGCCGACTCGCTCGACGCGACGACCATGTATATCTTTGATATCCAGACCCAGCATTGGGCGACGCTGTATACAGGCATCACTGGCTGGGCCACATGGTCGACGGACAGTCGCTTTATTTACTTCTTACGATATGGGGACGACCGCGCCATCCTTCGCATCCCAATCACGGGTGGGGAAGGGAAGGTGGTTGTCGCCCTGAAGGACTCTCCTTTTACCGGAACAAACAACGAGTGGTTTGGCCTGGATCCCACCGACGCGCCTCTGCTGATGCGCGACGTATCAACCAGCGATGTTTACTCGCTGACGCTGGAAGAGAAGTAAGACGCTTCAACCCCTAATGCAGGTTGCGCCGGACGCCCCCAATCCTACCATTCGCCTCGTTTTGGGCGTGTCACCCCCTACTCTTCCCCAACCCGGTCACCGGGGTCGGAGTGCCATCGCCGGGGGCGAAGAAAAGGATCAGGGAAGTATCGCCGACCAACCGGAAAGAACATATCCAGAGGTGAGAAGTGCCTAAGATTCGGACCGGGGCGTGGCGGTGAACTCCCTACTGTTGAGCAAATTTCTTCAGATTTCCCAGCCCAGTCTCGAAATGCTTCCCCATCAAACCATTCACCCCGACGAACACCTCCAGTACCTTCATCATGTAGAGATTCGTGCCCTCTGCCCTCCATGTCACCTGCGTACCTGCGCCAACAGGCACCAGCGTGAACTCATGTGTGTTCCGTAGTTCGAAAGGCTTCCTCCAATCGACAACGACCTGGACCCGTGTAGGCGCGGTCGCAGCGGTAATTGTCATCCGTCCCGCGCCCGCACTGCCTCTGCTCGTCCAGTCTGACACCGCTCCCAGTCCGGTCGCGGCACCGCTGTATGTTCGCTGCATGGTTGCGTCTTCGCGATCCTGCGGTGCCCACTGCGGCCAATTGTGAAAGTCCGCGATCAGCGGATAGACCCTTTCGGGCGGATCTTGGATGGTTACTGACTTCTCGACCTGAAATGTCGGAGGCTTTGTCGCGGCGAATATCAGGACTGCTGCCACAACAACCATTACCCCCACCAGAATCCTCAGGATCATTCATCCTCCCGGAACTGCCGATGGCCCGATTTGTTCTACGTCCTACGCCCGGCGGCCATAACCCCTTTATGACTGTATGACCGGCTACTCGGAAGTAATTCAATTTGCCGGGTCCTGCCTACGGTTGCAATGAGTTTCGGCGAAAAACAGATCCTTCGCTTCGCTCAGGATGACAAATCTTCGGGGGATATGTTGTTGCTTTCCCACCCTATGCTCCGCATAGGATGGGCCACCCATTTTCGTGCTACTGCTTGTGGAAAAGCTTGCCTTGCTGGCGCAAGGCAAGAAGCGCACGAATTTCATTCGTGCGGGTCCTTCGACTTCGCACCTTCGGTGCTCCGCTCAGGATGACAACGTTTTAGGGGAGCGGGTTGCGGTCGCTCGTTGTGGTGGCTGATAGTCAGCTCAGAATCTCCAGCTTCTTTGCGGTTTTTTCTAATGTGTCCAATGCCTGATCGAGCTGATCCTTTGTGTGTTCGCTGGTCATGATGGTGCGGATGCGCGCTTTGCCTTCGGGGACGGTGGGGAAGGCGATGCCGGTCGCCATCACACCTGCGTCGAAGAGGGCTTTCGAGAAGTCCATTGTCTTTTTGCCGTCGCCGATGATGATGGGCGTGATTGGGGTTTCGCTTGCGGGGGTGGTTACGCCGCCGATGTCGAAGCCGAGGTTGCCGAGTTGCTGCTTGAAGTAGCCGGTGTTGCTCCAGAGGCGGTCGATGCGCTCGGGTTCGTTTTCGAGAAGATCGAAGGCGGCGATGCAGGTGGCGGCGACCGATGGCGGATGCGAGGTCGAGAAGAGGAACGGGCGGGCGCGGTGGTAGAGGTAGTCGATGAGGTCGCGGCTGCCGCAGACATATCCGCCGAGCGCGCCGATGGCCTTCGAGAGCGTGCCCACCTGCACGTCAACGCGCCCGTGACAGCCAAAGTGGTCAATCGATCCGCGGCCGTTGCGGCCCAGAACGCCGGAGGCGTGCGCGTCATCCACCATCATGATCGCGCCATACTTGTCGGCCAGATCGCAGAGTTTATCGACCGGACCGATGTCGCCGTCCATTGAAAAGACCCCATCGGTGATGATGAGCTTGCGGCCCGGCTCATTCGCGACTTCCTTCAACTGCTCCTCAGCATGAGCCACGTCTTTGTGGCGGAAGACCTTGATCTTTGCGCGGGAGAGGCGCGCGCCGTCAATGATGCTGGCATGGTTCAGCTCGTCGGAGATGATGAAGTCTTCCTTGCCGAGAATGGATGAGACGGTTCCGGCATTGGCGGTGAATCCGCTCTGGAAGACGACGCAGGCTTCGACATTCTTGAAGCGCGCGATCTTTTCTTCGAGCTCCATGTGGATCTTCATGGTTCCGGCAATGGTGCGGACGGCACCCGAGCCAACACCATACTTCTTCGTTGCCTCAATCGCAGCTTCGCGCAGCTTTGGGTGGTCGCACAGGCCCAGGTAATTGTTGGAAGCGAGGTTGATGACCTTTTTCCCGTCGTAAGTGCAGACAGGCCCCTGCTCATCTTCCAGCACACGCAGCTTGAAGTGGGTTCCGCGCTGCTTAAGGTCGTCGAGAATGGCGGTCAGGTGCTTAAGCTGCGGACGCTGGGAGAGAGTGGTAGACATAGTGCCTCACTTTACAAATTTTGTTTTAACTAAGCATCCTATCTGTAGGGATGCGGGAATACCAAGCCGCAGCGCGGCTTGGATTTAAAAGAGGGCCATTCCAGTAGAGCAAGGAGAAAGATTCCAGATATGCCAATCAAGAGCATTTCGCGCATTGCGCTTTTGCTTGCAGTTGCACTTACGGCCGGTTGCCACAAGACTTCTTCAAACACGCAGAATCCGCCCGCCGCGATACCGGCGACTACTCCAGATCAAACGCAGAGCACCGCGACGGCTCAGGCAGGAACTCCAACGGCTGCTCCGTCGACAGCCCAGCCAGCAACGGCGGCTGCGCAGCCTGCCGCCTCCAGCTCAACTGCAGCCGTACCTTCTGCGCCGGACCAGCCAGCGCCACCGCAGCAGGCGGCGAATACTCCTGAGCCTGCTCCTCTGCCCGAGGTGCCCTCTGGGACCGTTCTCAGCATCCGCATGAACCAGACCATCAACGTGAAGCATGCAGCGGCTGGTGAGCCCTTTTCAGGCACGATCGTGAATCCGATCGTGGTAGACGGCAATACCGTTATCCCGTCTGGTTCAGCAGCGGAAGGCGAGGTGGTCGCAGCGCACAAGCGCGGCCACTTCAAGGGCGCTTCCGTACTGCAGCTGAGGCTTACGGGCATGGACGTAAATGGCCAGCACTATCGCATTGACACGAGCAGCATTACCCATAGCAAGAAAGGCAAAGGCAAGCGCAGCGCGGCGTTTATCGGCGGCGGCAGCGGACTGGGCATGCTGATCGGCGGACTGGCCACGGGAGGTACTGGTCTGCTGATCGGTGGACTGGCGGGCGCAGGCGCAGGCACCGGAGTCGCGGCCTTCACTGGCAACAAGGACATCACCATTCCGGCAGAATCGGTGGTGAACTTCAAGCTGGCAGAGCCCGTTCAACTCCGCTGAGATTTGCGGAGGAGCGCTTTCACGGTCCTCCTATTTACTCAACATTTCACATAGACGTGTCATTCCGAGCGGACCCTGAACGGAGTGAAGGGGGAGCGGAGAAACCTGCGGTTTTATTGCTAATGGTGAGCATAGGCATTTTCAACGCAGGTTTCCTTCGACTTCGCTCAGGCCAGGCTCTCCGCTACGCGCTGTCGCGTTCCGGTCGGGGATGACAACTTTAATAAAATTGCATAGTCAAATTCAATGTCCATTTTCGGACGGAACCGTTTCGATTCCGGACGAATTCATCCTGCGCACCCCGCTGGGCCCTGTTGATAAATCAATAAACAAAACCACTTAGCCCGCAAGGCGTTTGGCGGAACAACTGCTGTACTTAAATCCGTAACTATATTTGAGAGGCCCAGATGTCAACCCTTCTGCTCGACCTGAAGTTTGCCTTCCGCCAGTTGCGCAAGTCCCCCGGATTCGCCGCTACCGCGATACTGATGCTTGCCTTTGGCATTGGCGCGACCACCGCTATTTTTTCCATTGTTGATGGCGTGCTGCTGCGGCCTTTGCCTTTTCCTGAATCTGACCGCCTGATGGTGCTGGCCGATCGTATTCAGGGAGCCGATGTTGGCGGCAGCGGCGAGGCGGGAGTCACTGTGCCCGACATCCGTGCGTACACGCGCGACACCCATTCGTTTACCAGCCTCGGCGGATACCAGAACGCGGGCTACGAGCTTTCCGGCCATGGTGATCCGGCACAGGTGAATGCGGCGCGCCTGACTGGTGGAGTATTGCCTGCGCTGGGTGTGTCTCCGCTGCTGGGCCGTTACTTTACCCAGCAGGAAGACGACCAGAGCGCCTCAGTGGTGGTCCTGAGCTATACGACCTGGCAAAGCCGCTTTCACGGCGATGCGAATATCCTCGGCACTAAAATCCTGCTCGACCGCAAACCCTATCTCGTCATCGGCGTCATGCCGCGCAATTTCGAATTTCCGCTGACCTCTGGCCATCTGAACCGCATCGAGCTTTGGACGCCGATGAGTTTCCGGCCGGATGAGCTGTCTCCCAACAGCGCCGCCAACTGGAGTTACCAGATGGTGGGCCGTCTGAAGCCCGGCGTCACACCCGCGCAGGCGCAAAACGATGCCGAACGCGTCGCACAGGATATTATGCGCAACTATCCGGCGTACATGGCCAGCCTGCATATCAGTTCCGTCGTGCGCCCGCTTCAGGAAGAAACCATTGAAGGAGCGCGGCCGCTGGTGCGAACGCTCTTCTTTGCCGTCGCCATCGTGCTACTCATCGCTTGCGCCAATCTTGCCGGATTGCTGCTGGTCCGCGCCATTCGCCGCCAGCGCGAAGTCGCTGTCCGGCTGGCTCTGGGAGCGCGCTCTGCCGCGCTGCTGCGGCAGGCAATTCTCGAAAGCATGATCCTCAGCATCCTGGGCGGTCTGCTCGGGATTGTTTTAGCAGGCGTGGCCCTGAGCGTGGGCAAGAATCTGCTGCCGGAAAGCCTGCCGCGCGTGAGCGAAATCAGCCTGAACTGGGTCGTAGTCGTCTTCGCGCTGCTGTTGGCCGTCATTACCGGCTTTGTCTGCGGACTCGCCCCCGCATTCGCCGCGCTGCGCACCAGCGTCAACGAAACACTGAAAGAAGGCGGACGCAGCGGCTCGGCAGGAGGCAGCCATGCGAGGCTGCGCTCTGTTCTGGTGATTGCCGAAATAGCCATCGCGCTCATCCTGCTCACCGCATCGGGACTGCTGCTGCGCAGCTTTGAGAAAATGCGCTCGATCGATCTCGGCTATCAGCCCGACCACATTGCCACCGCCGCATATTCCATGCCCTTGAAGCAATATGCCACCCAGCCGGCCGTGGACACCTTCAACAAGGAGCTTTTGCTTCGTCTGCGCCAGTTGCCCGGCGTACAGGCCGTCGGCCTCACCAGCTTTCTGCCCGCCGCCGGAAACAACAACAATCAGGCCTTTGTTCCCGAGGGCTACGTTCCTCGGAAGGGCGAAAACATGAGTCTGGCTACGGTCGGCGCGGTCATGGGCGACTACTTCGCCGCGATGAAGATTCCCCTCCTCCGCGGGCGCTACCTGGCCGATTCAGACACCGCCGAAACGCAACTGGCCGTGGTCGTAAACCGCAAGCTCGCCGAACACTATTGGCCCAATCAGGACCCCATCGGCAAGCGTCTCCGCATCGGCACTTCTGGGATGCTCACTCCCTGGCTGACCATCGTGGGGGAAATCGCCGACGTCAAGCTAAACTCTCCTGACGACGCGACGAAAGAGCAGTACTACATGACCGTCGATCAGACTGAGAAAGCCATTGGCTCGCTGGCCCAGACAACCGATTTGAACGGCAACGGCGGCTACATCGTCGTCCGCGCCGCTCTGCCGCCGGAGAATATGGAGAACGGCCTGCGTTCTGTCGTGCGCTCCATTGATCCGCAGCTGGCACTGACCCAGGTGCAGACCATGCAGCAGAACCTCTCGGACACTGAGGCCCCGCGCCGCTTCAATACTGCTATCATCAGCGCCTTCGCCGCTGCGGCCGTGTTGCTGGCCGTGCTCGGCATCTACAGTGTCATCGCCTTCTCGGTAGCTGCGCGCGTGCAGGAAATGGCTATTCGTATGGCGCTCGGCTCGCAGCGGGCGGGAATTATCGGGCTCATTCTCATATCCGGGACAAAGCTGGCTGCTATCGGCTGCGTGATCGGCCTGCTCGGAGCGGCCGGCGCATCGGGCCTGTTGCGTTCGTTTCTCTTCGGGGTGAGCCCCTTCGATCCGCTGGTATTGACCTTGGCCGCTATTTCCGTGCTGCTGCTGGCGCTGGTCGCGTCAGCGCTTCCGGCCATGCGAGCCGCGTCGATTGATCCTATGCAATCGCTGCGCGGGGAATAAACCTAATCCGGAATGCGTTGCGTCTAACAGGAGCGGTTCCACGCACATGTCGCCGATTTTGCGCCGCACAGATACAATTGTGTATTAACCAGAAATCAGAGAACCCCAACGAATGAGTTTGCAGTTAACCAGCGCCATCCGGAAGTGGAATTCCACCGCAGCCATCAGAAGTGGGTCATATCTGGCCGCAATTTTGACCCTTTTCCTTGCCGCCACAATGGGCCACAGCCAGACCACCGGTACGCGGACCGCGCTCTCCATTACGGCCGATGGCGCGAAAACCACGCTTTCGGTCACGGTCAAGGACCCCACAGGCGCCGCCGTTACCGACGGGACGGTAAGCTTCCTGAGCAACGGCCGGTCGCTCGGATCTGCTGTCGTCCAGGAAGACGGCACAGCCACACTGGCGATGGGCAAACTGCCCCCATTTACTGCGCTGATCACAGTCGTCTACTCGGGCAGTGAACACTACGCGGCCTCGAGTTCGAGCACTTCATTTCAGGCCAACAGCACCAGCGCACCGCCTGATTTTTCAATCACAGCCAATGTCACTTCGCTGAATCTCAACGCCGGCCAGTTCGGAACAGTCATTCTCACCGTCACACCTGAGAACGGCTTCACGCAGTCCGTCACCCTCGCCATCTCCGGTCTTCCGTTCGGCACGACCTCGGTTTTCACACCAAGCATCGTTACACCGCCACTCACTACGAGCACGCTGCAGATCCAAACCACGGCCAGTTCCAAATCTTCCCAGTTACAAACCGTTCCCTTCGGCGGCAAGGGATCCCATCTGGCTTATGCCATGCTCTTTCCCGGAGTGCTGGCGTTGGTGGGAATCGGCGCATTGCGGAAGCGCGGTGGCAACGGTATCCGTCTGCTGGGCGTGGTTGTGCTGCTTATGGCTGGGGCTTCCGGGCTGACGGCATGTTCGCAGCGATATGACTATCTGCACCATCCACCTGCAGAGAATACCGGAACGCCAGCAGGCACATATCCTGTGACCGTTACCGCCTACTCCAACAACGGCGGCGAGGTCACGACCCACACGCTTTCACTGACGATGACGGTGAAGTAGTCCTAACCGGCAATCGCAGCAGCCAGCTTTTCAATCACTGCGATATTGGCGATGAATTCCTGCGGCAATCTATGCCGCGATGCCAGATAGGCGGGAGCGTTCCAGGAAACCGACACGGCTCTGTCCGCGTCCTGAGCGATGAGCAGCTTCAGCGGCAGGTCAATGGCGATGCTCGGCGTGGCGGTCATCAGCGGCGTCCCGGCCTTGGGATTGCCGAAGATCGCGACTTTGGTCGGCGGCATCTTCAGTCCGGCTTTTTCCGCCTCGCCGCTATGATCGATCAGCGCAAAGAGCTTGATGCCTTTTTCCCACAGAAGATTCTCCAGGCGCGCCACAATCTCATCGACTGAATAGCGGCTGGGAATGGAAACCATCCCGTTTGCGTCCGTCATGGACGCATTGTACCCGGACGCTATGACGCAGCCGTAAACGCGGCCAGCGTCTTTTCCAGGCTCGCTTCATCTCCAACATTCAGCACAATCTGCGATCGATCAATCTGTCGCATCAACCCGGCTAGCACCCTGCCGGGTCCCACTTCGATGAAGTGCGTTGGCTTCTGCTCGATTAACCGCCGCATCGACTCAACCCAACGGACCGAACCTGTAACCTGCCGAACAAGTGCATCGCGCAGTCCCTCTGCATCTGTCGTCAGGACCGCATCCACATTCGTAACGACAGGAAGGCTGGGCGGGGAAAAACTGAGCCTCCGCAAATCTTCGGCAAGACGATCCTGCGCAGGCTGCATCAACGCGCAGTGGAAAGGAGCGCTCACTGCCAGCATCACCACTTTCTTTGCGTCCGCGTCCTTGGCAAGCGCAGCAGCCTTCTCGACCGCAGCCACAGTGCCTGAAATCACTGTCTGTTCCGGCGAATTGAGATTCGCTGCCGAAACCACTCCGCCCAATTCACCCACAGCCTTCGCGCAGACTTCGATCACTACCTCAGGAGCCAGCCCGAGAATCGCCGCCATTGCGCCTTCGCCTGCAGGCACGGCTTCCTGCATATAGCGGCCGCGATTACGGACCGTCTTTACAGCGTCGGCAAACGACAATACGCCCGCCGCTACATCCGCCGAATACTCGCCCAGCGAATGTCCGGCTACAAAACTCGGCGTGAAGCCCTTTTCAGCCAGCACGCGCTGCGCGGCAATAGAAACGGTGAAAATTGCGGGCTGGGTAAACTCGGTCAGCTTAATCTGCTCTTCTGGACCTTCGAAACATAGTTTTGAAAGGGAAAATCCAAGCGCCTCGTCGGCTTCTTCGAATGTTTGTTTTGCGACGGAAAATTTTTCAGACAGATCGCTGCCCATGCCTACGGCCTGCGACCCCTGTCCGGGAAATAAGAATGCCAGCTTTCGTTCACTCATGACTTGGGTATTTCAAATGATTCTGCGGGTTGACGCAAGCGCAAGAGCTTACAATAGCTTTAATTTTCACTCTATCTCCTAAAAGTTTAGTTGACAAATTCATGAATCAGATCTAACCTCCTAAACAATTAGGAGAAAACCCGTGGCCGAACACGAAAAAGAGACTCTCACCAAGCTGGAACTACAGATTATGCAGGTGATTTGGAGACTTGGGCCAAGCAATGTGAACGCCGTACAGGCTGGTCTCGAACAGCAGCTCGCCTACACGACCGTGCAGACAATGCTGAATATCCTGCAAAAGAAAGGCAAACTGAAGCGGAGACTCCGGGGGCGCGCCTATGTCTATAGCGCTGCCGTGACCGAGGAAAAGGCCCTCGGCCATGCGGTCCGTGATCTCGTTGATCGCATGTTTGGCGGGTCAAGCGAAGAGCTGGTGATGAGTCTGATTAAAAGCAAGCAACTCGACGCTAAGAAAATTGCCGCACTGAGCAAGCGTCTTGAACAGAAGGGAGGCAACGTATGACAGCTCTCGAATCCTTGCTCTTCCCGTATTTGCTTAACTCTCTATGGCAGGTGCCACTGGTCTTCATTGCGGCATGGATAGTCGCCCGCCTGGCGCGACAGCTCGGGTCACGTATGGAACATCGCGTGTGGGTCGGCGCGCTGGTGCTGCAGGCGATTCTTCCTTTGTGCCACGTTCATCTCAACGGCTTGTGGAGACTGGCGCTGGCGATCTTCGGCAGCGCACCTGGAGGCCAGACCCGCGTCTTTATCGCCGCAGGCTCTGCTGCCACAACAGCAGCAGTCCTTCGCCTGCCTTCATGGATATTGCCCTCAATCGTGCTCATGTATGTGTGCTGTCTTCTCTATTTTGCAGGACGTCTGGCATGGTCGCTCCGGAGGACATCTGAAATGCGACGGCACTCCACGCGCGTGACGTTGACCAGCGAGCAGGAGCAGAGGCTCGACCGCTGCAGCCGATTCTTCCGGATTTCTGACCATGCGGTGCAGGTTGCAAGTGCGCCTACGCTCTCGGGACCGGTCACGGTTGGTATCAGGCAATGGACACTGCTTCTTCCCTCCGGCTTCCTCAACAAAGTCCAGGACAGTGACCTGGATGCTGTCTTTGCGCATGAGTGCGCGCATCTCCGCCGTCGAGACTTTGTGAAAAATCTTTTCTACGGATTTATCACGCTGCCGGTTGCCTGGCATCCGCTGCTTTGGTTCACGCGCCTGCGCCTTGCCGAAACCCGCGAGCTAGTCTGCGATGCCATGGCCGCTGACGCCGCGTCTGGACGGGAAAACTATGCACATTCGCTGTTACGGCTGGCGTCAATGTTGTCAAATCGCATGGCTGCCGAAAACCTTCATGCCATCGGAATCTTCGATGCCAACGTCTTTGAGAGGAGAATTATGAATCTGACCCGGAAACCGTTTGAAATTCGCGGCGTGCGTCGGCTTGTAATCGTTGCCGTGTGTGGCGCGATCGCAGCTGTAACATGCGCGTCGGCCCTGGCTTTCCGCATGGACGTGGATACGCCCGCGCAGAAGGGCAATCCTAAACAAGTGAATGTGAAGGCCGACTACCTCAAGACCATCCACAAGCAGGCGCCTGTCTATCCGGTCGAAGCAAAGAAACAGAGAGTTCAGGGCAGCGTCGTTCTATCCGTAATTATCGGCAAAGACGGAGCGCCCATCGACCTTAAAGTACAAGACGGTCCGGAAGTCCTGCGCCAGAGCGCGCTTGATGCAGTTCGCCAGTGGCGCTGGCAGCCCTACCTGCTCAACGGCGAACCGATCGAAGTGAAAACCACAATCACCGTTGTCTACACACTGGCGCCTTGATAGATCGAATTTTCATGGTGAGCCGGCTGTAGTGACTCACCATGAAAATTCGCGCCGATTTTAGCTGACTCGGCAGATCACCAACGAGGAGCATTTCGGCCCAATAGCTGAAGCGAGAGTCCTACGAAGCGCTCTCAAACCAGGCGCGGACGGGCTTGCGGTTGAGATATATGAGGAAGAAGATCGCCAGCAAAGATTCCACGATCATCAGGGAGATGTCGGTCGGGGTCGCATCGTCGCGTCCGACGTATTTCACGTTCCACACGCACAGGAGCGCCTCGAGCAGCACGATCCATCGCCCCCAGTCCATCCCCTTCCAGTAACACAATACCGCGCCGATACCGAGCGCTGCCACCACCACGCCGGCGGCAAGCTCCTGGTCGTCCGGCACCAGCCATACCACTATGAAGATGCCAAGCAGGTTCATCAAGCCTACCAGCCAGGTGGTTACGACGATTCCGCGCGGGCGCTGCATGTGTTGCGCAGTCTAGCGAAATCGCATAGCGGCAGGAAGATGAGAATTTGGGCCCAGAGAAGGAGGTCTCTATGGGAAAGGCCCCGCTTTCCCATTCAGGAAACACGGGGCCATCATTACGAGCAGCCTGTAAGCCGAATTCTGTCGAGGACGGCCATTCCTCTAGGCGACGCATTGCTGCGGCGCTCAAGCGACCTACCCGAAGGTTTCCGCTCCACTTGACGGGCAAGCCCGCCAGTCTGGAGGACCCACGTTGGCGCGCCGGGCAGGCACGCCGCGCGGTTGTCTGGGTCTGACCGCGCATCCCTCCCTATTTGGTCTTGCTCCGTGTGGGGTTTACCCTGCCCCCGAACGTTGCCGCCGGGGCGGTGCGCTCTTACCGCACCTTTTCACCCTTACCTTGCGCCTTGCGGCGTAGGCGGTATGTTCTCTGTGGCACTAGCCGTCTCGCGGCCTTGACGCCGCGATCCCGGACGTTATCCGGCACACTGCCCTGCGGAGTTCGGACTTTCCTCTCCTGCCATGCTTGCGCATGTCAGCAGCGACCGCCCAGCTGCCCGCTTCTCTTTATGTTAGCGCAGGATAAGCTCTGCTGAATGGTTGATCTCTTTAGGTTGTCCAGCGTACCGCCGGGTTCAAAATTCGACTCTAATTGCCGCTGTCTACCCCTCCCCCATTTTTCGTAAAGTCTTCACTCTATGACAGTTACGAGGCCTCCCATTTCCTCCGGAAAAGCAAAACGCCCGTTTATGACGGGCGTTGTATCAGAAACAAATCGGCTCAATTTGATGGTAGCAGGCGTGTCAAGTGGGTATTGCCTGACGTAGCGAGATGGAGAGCGGCGCTGAAGTGCGAAATCCGCCACTTTGCGAGATTGAGAACTATCCACTTAAGTAAAGCTTGAGGGCTATCCGCGACCGTGCAACTCAGATTTTATTTATCTTAGCTCCCATCTCCGTCGGAGGCTCGGATGGCCGAATAGAACGCAGCTCTATATTCTTGCCCGCGCCTTCGCCCGATATAGTCACCCATTGTCCCCAGAGTGGGCGCACAATGTCGTCTATTCCAGTCGGAACGAAAACGTTAAATGTCTTTGCGCCGGACTTGAGTTTAATGGAGGGATTTTCCTTAAGCGCATCCGCGAACCGTAGTAGCCCAGAAACTTCCATTTCTTTGAGAGGCCGATTCTTAGGCATATGGGAGCCGGTTTTGGGAGAGTTCAAAAGCATCTGCTCGCCAGCGGTTCTATCTTTACGAATTGCTACCTCCAGTTGGCGGCCCATTCTTGACGCAGTGAAACCAACAAGATTCACCACCTGACCATCGGGCGAAATGGCAGTAGAAAGCGCCAAGAAGTTACGATAATAGTCGGGTTCTGGAATTTTGTCTTTAAGTGCTTGTTCGTTCTGATCTGCAAAAAGCTTTAAGCACTCTAAGAGTTCATCAACGACTTGTTCAGTTCTTCCTAATCCAGCGAAGGTAGTCTGCTGCATTCGTCCGAGTTTTAAGCTAACGGCAAAACTGGCCGCTCTAGGAACACTCAGCATCGGCGTTATTAAGTCATCGACCCTTCGAGCCTGACGACCTGCTGCTCTGTATGGTCTGTGTAAGACGCGTTCGGCAGTGCGGGTCAGAAGCAGTCTTGCACTTTCTATCCTGCTTAGAACTTCATCAATTGGGGCTAACCCTAAACCGATGCCCTCTCCCGCGATTGTTAGTTGGAGTTCTTCATTAGTTAGTTCCAGACCACTAACTTGCAAATGGTCGCGAAAGGAGAGATCCTCCAGCATCGCTTCGAGTTCTTTCCGTATCGGCGTTGGGGGTTTACCCGCAAGTGCCGAATGGAGCAGCTTTTTTGCCTCACCTTCCTTCCCCAAGGAAAGAGCTATGCTTGCCGCGCTTCGATGCAAAACAGATCGAGTCGGCTCAGACTCGACATACGCTGCAATCATGTTGGCTGCTTTGACTTCTTCTTCAAATGCGGAGGCCTTGAGCGTCGTTGCTCGTTCAGCATCCCCATGGCGGAAAGCAAGTTCTGCCTCATCCAGCAGCTCCATTGCAGATCGATGTATGCGCTTGATCTCGTTCATAGCCGTGTGATCCTGAGTTCAGGAGCCGAGAACTCGACGATCGAGACAAATGCAGGTCCAATGCTGTCGGAAGGAGCAACCTGCGCTGCCTTGGTTGTAGATCGATTCGTTACTTGAGCCGGATTTTGGAGGATGCCGGAGACTTCTAGACGCTGTACACCCATAAAGGGAGGGACATTCTCATCGTCCTTCGGCCCTAGCCAATAATCAAATCCCGTACCCTTAACAGAACGATCGACGATCACAGAACCACTAAGATGACAAGTCCCAAGTATTGCTACTCCGTAAGCACCATGTTCGGTTGCCTCTTGCATATCCCCGTACGTATTTTCCATTTGTTGGTCTACCTGCAAACGGCTCAGTAGAGGCGTATGCGAAAAATGGCCCGAGATTGTTAAGGGTATTTCGAGCGGATGGCCGCAGTAATCAAGACATACGGACGCAGCTTCAGCCATCGATCGACCCCGACTTGAAGTTAAACCAGGCATTCCATTAGAAAGATCAGCAAGATTCAACGTAAAGCTGGACAAGAACCCTCCCGCGATGTGATCTGAATGATACAGGAGACCTTACGGGTGTCGTGGTCATGTTCCCAAGAAGTAAATATCGATGTGGCCTTGGATGTGGGACCAAAGCTGCATCATTAGCTCCCGCAGTTTTCTTTTGATAGATGACTCTAACCCGAAAATCTGTGCACCCGACATCCGGAAAGTTTAAGTCGCTTCACCTTCGGTTTCGCTCCGGCCTACGGCAGTGAGGTTGGGCCTTTGGCCCATCTTTATTCGGTGGGCTAAAGCCCACCGCTTCTACACTTGGCATGACCCTGTAGTCCTTCGGCCTCGGCAAGTTTGCCGAAAGGTCATCCGGTCTCAGCGCGGGATATAGGCTTTCCACCCCACATCTCAAATGCGAGATGTGGGGGCACCCCGGCACCCCGGCACTCCGGTCCTGAGTTATGAGGAACCGACCCACTCAAGCCAAAAGAAGGCTTGAATGGGCTACCCTACCCGATGGGCTGTTCCAGCGATACATTCCTTTAAGTAGCTGACTGCCAATCACTTAGCATCGCCTCTCTCCTGTTTGCTTAAAAGCAAGTACAGATCTGCCTTCGAGCAACGACTGCATACAGAAGGCATGGGACGATGAATCTCATAAAAGGAGAGAGCAATTGGCACTATTCACTTACACTGCAGAGCTAGTCGACCCTCGGCCGCATGATGGAGGCCGGATTTCTTATCTGGGAATGCCACTTCTCCCAATTTCTTATGAGTGCGAGTGGATGACTTCCAACGAAGACCTGCAGCGCGCAGTTACAAAAGAAATGTGGAATTTTGCGAATTATATTTGAGACGCAGACATTTATTCATGGCGCCATGGCTGGCGACTTGCCCATGGCCAGCCCGGCAACCAACCGCATTACGTCTGTTAAAAGTCGTACCTCAATGAAAATTGCTGCTTGCGCGACTGCACCAACTGGGAACTGTAAATTCCGAAACCGGCGCCGCTGGTCACTTGTGTGTTCAGGCCGCCGAGGCTGCTGATGGCGCTGGTATCGAAGCGGGCGGAATTCGACACATTGAACACTTCCCAGGAAAAATGCAGGGACTGTTCGCGGAAAGTCTTCCAGCTCTTTGACACGCCCGTATCCTGTTCAAAATAGCCGTCGCCGCGGAAGAAGTTGCGGCTGCCTTCCTCTCCGGGATAGGGGAAGCGCAGCAGGTTTCCGGTGGCGATGCCGTTATTGAGAGCGTCCGGATCGGCAAAGACCTCCGGCAGGCCGTTGACCAGATGCTTGTGCGTACTGATGTGCCCGGTGACGACGGCAAAGGTATTTTGCTGATAGTTCGTAGCGTAGCTAAGCGGGGGGAGCACGCTGAATGGCAGGGCGCTGGAAAGACGGGTGATGCCTGATAAGGACCATCCGCCAATCAAGGCATTGACTGCGTTGTTGGCGCCAGAGCCGAACCTCTTGCCCTGACCGAATGGAAGCTGGTAGATGAAGTCGCCGGTGAGCAGATGACGCACGTCGAAATCGGAGACCGCACGAAGCCCCTTGGGATTGAAGCTGTTCGTGATGAAGCTGAAACTGTTGGTTGTGAACTCGCTCGACCGCTCCGCGTCAGACCCCATATCAATCGATTTGGCTAAGGCATAGCTGAAGTTGAAACTCAACCCAACGTTGGTCACACGGCGCAGTGTAAGTTGCAGCGAGTGGTAGTCGCTGACTCCAATTGAAGACCACGCATACAGCGATGAAAACTGCCGCTGATAGTAGCGCGTGGTAATGTTGCCGTTGGAGTCTTCATATGGCCCGCAACCGAGACCGCCTTCGTTCGGGTCGCAAAATGCATCGAGGACAGCGAGCGCATAAGAGTCATTCCCGACTGCCGCATTGCCCTGGTAAACGTTCTGATAGATGTTCTGGGTGGCGCTCATGCCTCCGGTCGCCAGATATGGAAACATATCTTCCCAATAGGCAATGGGCGAGACGTTCGTTTGACCCGCGTAGGTGGCCTGGGCCAGAAGCTTGCCCGCCTGGAAATAATCCATGCCCGATTTGGGGTCGGCCAGGTCAAGCGGCTCGGCCAGATCGAGTTGCTGCAACAGATGCCGGCCGAAGGTTCCAACATAGTCCGCTTCGGCCGAGAAGCCATGCGGCAGTTCGCGCTGGACGGAGAAGTCCGCAGCAATGGTGTACGGAGTCTTGATTTTGCTGTCCACGCCCCAGGTAATGGCAAGCCCGGTATTGACGTTGTTCGGCGGGGTGTAGGGATATTGAATGACCGACGGGATGTTCACCCCTTGCAAGGGCGGAATCGAAGTCAGGCCGGTAAAGCGGGGTGAGTTGTCGATCGAGTATTGACCGGCAGGATTGCTGATCTGGGTCTGCAAGCCAAACGAGCCATATTGGGCGAAGGTGTCCACAATTCCTTGTCCAAAATGGTCGAAGTACATGCCGCCGCCAAAGCGGACCGTCGTCTTGCTGTCCGGAGCAATTACGAACGCGGCGCGCGGCGCGATGTTCTTGTACGACATGTTCCAGTATGAAGGCTTGCCGTTTACCTTGCCGGACGGAGCAAAGCTGAGATCCGGTTGGTCTGTTGCGCCTAAGAGCGCCTGCGTGTAGCGATTGACGAACCACTGGTGGGTATCAACTGTGGGCTGAATCTGCTGTCCGTGAGTTTCATAGGGCGGCTGCAGGAACACCTGCCGAATGCCAACGGTGAACGTCACGTTCGGCTTCAGCTTCCACTGGTCCTGGATGTAGTACTCAAACTCGTTGGAGTGGTAATTCAGCGCGATTGGCACTCCTTCCGCAATGGTGTTCCCGCTCTGGCCTCCCTTGGCAACGTTGAAATTGAACTGTCCTTGCGTAAAGGGAACCAGACCGGTGAGCAGGCCAATCTCCTCGTTGTAGGTAGTGGAGTCGCCGGAATCGACAGCCGGATAGCCAAACGCCCCGGGATCCAGACTGCTTCCTGTACCTGCGATGGATCCGCCGCCGCTCAACCATTGAATATTGAGGCTGGCGAAGCCATAGGAATTGTTATTGGTCTGGGAGTAATTTGTAACGCCGCGCCAATCGGCTCCGAAAGACAAAGTGTGGTTCCCATGCGTCCAGCTCACGTTGTCAATAATGTTCTGCACCGGCACATGAATGGTGGTCGAGCAGCTCTGCGCAGTCGGCGACGAAACGGTGCGCAATGTCTGAACATAAGATCCGCAATCAATGCCAGCCTTGCTGAAGCCCTGCCTTATGTATCCATAGCGCAAATCATTCACCAGGTTATTTGTGATAGTCCACGTGTCGCCCGCGGCAAGTCCCTTGGTATTGTCCCGCGTGGTGTGGGACGGTGGCTGGCCGGGGAACCAGACTATATCCGACGTTGTGTCGTCCTGCAAATTGCCGCGGAAGAAGAGCTGATGGCGCGACGTGGGCGCCCAGTCCAGGCGAGCAATCGTCGTGTTGAGATTCACAGGATTCGGCGATGAGAAAGTAAAGGAACCAAGATTTAAGCCGTCTCCCAATGCTGCTCCATTCGCGACGGGGTAACCCTGCAGCAGTTGCAGAATGTTGGGATCATTGCCCGGACCCCACGGGCAGGTGCCGTTGGCGGAGCAGTTGGGGTCCATCACGGCAATCTGCGCCGGAGTGAGCGTCACATTGTTGCCGTTGCTCTGGTAGATAAGATTTCCCGCCTGTAACGAACTGGTAGGAACTTCCTGCACAACCTGCTGGCTCTCGCGAATATGTGAACCTTCGTAATTGCCGAAGAAGAAAAGCTTCTGCTTCAGGATCGGACCGCCCACGTCAAAACCATAGGTATTGCGAATATATTTTCCGGGAACATTTGGCAGACCGCTTGCCAATTCCGCCTGCTTGTTGAACCAGTCATTGGCGGCAGTAAATGTATTGCGGTTGTACTCGTAAGCCGCGCCATGGAATTGATCGGTCCCGCGCTTGGTGAGGAGGTTGACCTGCGCTCCTGCGGCGCGCCCCTGGTCGGAATTGGCCATGCCGGTAGTGACGCGGAACTCATCGACCGAGTCCAGCGTTTCGCGCAAGACCCCGGTGAAGGCGTATCCGTTTTTCTGATCGTTATCGTCCAGGCCATCCATGGTAATGTTGCCCTGGTCGGAGCGGACGCCGTTGACTGCGCCGGTGCGGCTGTCACTGTTGGTGTCGACGTTATGCCCCAGGTACAACACACCGGGCTGCAGACTGAGCAGGTCAGGCACGTTGCGGTCGATCATCGGCAGCGACTGGATCGTTTGATTATTGACGGCATTGCCCAGCGTCGCGTCAGAAGTGTTCAGCGTTTCTGTTTCCGCCGACACATTTACGGTTTGCGAAACGGATTGCACAGTCATCAGGAAGTCGATGGTGGCCGGCTTGCTGACAAGCAAGGTGCCGATCTTGCTCTGGTCTCCAAAACCTGCCGCGCTAACCTTGACCGTCCAGGTGCCGGGAGCCAATTGCTGGAACTGATATTCGCCCGATGCGTTTGAGGTAGTCTGAAGCACCTGACCGGTTGCGCTGCGGGTGATGGTGATCGAGGCCCCGGGGACGAGATCACCGCTCGGATCTGTGATGACTCCTCGTAAGGATGTTGTCGCCTGTTGTGAGTGGACTGGCGGGGTGACAAAAAAGAGCATCACAGCCGCGGCAATGGCGGCTGCGAGAACCTGATGCTTCATAACGCCTCCAAAAGTTTTGTTTGCCAAAACGTTTAAATCCGGCAATGCCTTTCTTTTTCTTTCCAGGAAATAAAGATCAACCACCGCCTTAATCGGTCCGTTTACAGGGAATTAAAATGTGGCTCTGGGAAATTTTGTACAACAGTATGCGGCTTGTGCCACGATGCAAGCAATACTCTTCTTTAGGAAGCTGCGGAGAACCATAGGAATATGGCAGCAAGAACATGTAAGGCCATTTGCCGTCAGCCGTTTCTTTGAGACGGTAGCAAATTTTATACGGTTTTCGTTTATGACGATATATATGCCCGTAACTAGTCGTTTGGGTGTATGTTAGTGCCAGAAAGGCTGTACGTTTAAAAAGAATCAAAACTCTTTATTTGCCGGTTTGAGCCCGGAAGTATTAAGGTACCGGCGTTCTCCAGTTGATGTTGCGGCGTGTGCTGAGAAGAAAATACTGTGACTTGCGCCTGCAAATTGTCGCTTGGAAATCAGATTCTCGGTCTTCCTCCCCATCTCAGGCCTCGATTTCTATCGGGACTGACGGAGGCGGAAGTCAGCTCCGTCTTGTCCGCCGCGAAACACCGGCATTTCCGTGCATCCTCTGTGATCATCAACCAGGACGACCCCGCCGAACGACTTTTCATGCTCACCAGCGGTCGCGGCAGGCACTTCCTGATCACGGATGAGGGCCGAAAGATAACTATGCACTGGCTGACTCCCGGGCAGATATTCGGCGGTGCCGCGATGATCGCTACTCCGGTGCGATATCTTCTCTCCACAGAAGTGCTGACGGACTGCTGTGCAGTAGTTTGGGACAGACAGACTATGCGGGGTTTGGTGACCAGCAATCCGAAATTGCTGGATAACACTTTGTCGATCTCAGTGACAGAGCATACCGCATGGTGGATCGCCGCACATGTCTCTCTCAGCTCCGATGATGCGAGTGGCCGCATCGCCCACTTATTGGTGAGCCTCGCAAACGGAATCGGCACAGTCACTACTGATGGTGTTGAAATGAAGGTCACGAATGAAGATGTAGCTGATGGCGCGAATGTGACGCCATTCACGGTCAGCCGCTCTTTGAACGATTGGGAACGGGCCGGCATTCTGACGAAGCGCCGTGGCACGATTCTGCTGCGAAAGCCGGAACTCCTGGCTGCGGCCAGCTGAAAATTCATCTGCATTCCATTCTGTGCTTCTGCGGCAAAACCAAAGAAGGTGTGCCCCTTCAGTCTTGTGCAGGGCTGCCCCTCCTTAATGGTTCCGTCGGCTTGCATGCAATGGCTCTAACCGCCTATAAATTTGCCAGCAACAGGCGTATCTTCCTCGTGGGGGGGCCAGATGCTCAAGGAAATTGTCAGCCACGGCACGATGAGAAAGAGTCACAATAATCCTCAATGGCTCGATCTGGAGTCGATAGCTCGCGTCGAGCTCACCTCAGAAGATCCGGCTTTCCCAATTGAAAATGCGCTGAGCACGAATCCGGAGCGCAATGAGCATGGGTGGCGCGCCGCCAGCGCCGGGCCGCAGAGCATCGCGCTGGTCTTCACCGTGCCGACGCACCTGCGGCGGATATTTGCCCATTTTATCGAGCACGAAACGGAACGCTCTCAAGAGTTTGCGCTACGTTATTCTTCCGCAAAGGAGACGGACCGCGAAATCGTGCGCCAGCAATGGAACTTCAGCCCAGCCGGATCATCCCAGGAGGTCGAGGACTACACTGTCGATCTGGAATCAGTAACGAAACTTGAGCTCCTGATCGATCCGGATCGAGGGCGCGGCCAGAGTCTAGCGAGTCTCAACGCATTGCGGCTGGCTTAAATTCGAGGCTTGCAAGTACCATATCTCCGGACGGAACGATGGAATCATTACGAATCGACCAGTTCTTCCTCGGATGTCTGGCTCACGCTTCCTACATGGTTGGATCGGGGGGTGTTGCTGCCGTCATCGATCCTCAACGCGACGTAGACATCTATTTGGATGCCGCTGGGGAAGCGGGCCTGCGGATCGAGCACATCATCGAAACGCACCTGCACGCCGATTTTGTCTCCGGCCACCATGAGCTTGCGGCGCGCACCGGGGCGCGCATCTATCTGGGCGAAGGATCAGGCGCGACGTTTCCGCATACGACTGTGAAAGAAGGAGGTTCGATCCAGTTCGGAAAAGCGCGCTTCGATTTCATGCAGACCCCCGGCCATACGATCGAAAGCGTCTGCGCCGTGCTGACTGACGTTGCCGAGCCGGGGCATCCGAGGGCGATCTTTACCGGCGATACGCTTTTCGTCGGCGATGTGGGCCGGCCCGATCTTTCCGGAGACCACACGCCGCAGGAGCTTGCCGCAATGCTCTACAAGAGCCTGCACGAAAAGCTGCTGAAGCTTCCTGACGAGACGGAGATTTTTCCCGCGCATGGCGCAGGCTCACTATGCGGGCGGCAGATGAGCTCGGAGCGGTCTTCGACCATCGGCAAAGAGCGCCGCACGAATTATGCGCTTCAGGCCAAAAGCGCAGACGAGTTTGTCAGCCTGCTCACAGAGAGTCTTCCACCACGGCCGGAATACTTTGGCCGCGATGTGGAACTGAACCGGAGAGGCGCTGACGCTCTCGATCATCTTCCACCGCTTAAGCCGTTGCAGGCCGCTGAAGTGGTCCAAATGCAGGCGGAGGGAGCAGTTGTGCTCGATACGCGCCCGGCAATGGACTTCGCGGTGGCGCATGTGCCGGGGTCGGTGCATATCGCGCTCTCCGGGCAATACGCTTCGTGGGCGGCGCGTATTCTGGGGCTGGACAAGCGGATCATTCTGGTGGGCGAGGACGCGGAGCATCTGCGCGAGTCTCAGCTGCGGCTGGCCCGCGTGGGCATTGACAAGGCGGATGCGTATCTCGAAGACGGCATTTCGGGCTGGGTGAAAAGCGGCTATGAGCTTGATTACATTCCGCAGATATCGGCTGCAGAATTGGCGGAAATGCGGGAGCAGGAGCCGGTCACGGTGCTGGATGTTCGCGAAGCGACTGAAGTCGAAGATGGCGCTATCGAGAATTCCATTCGCATCCCTTTAGGTCAGTTGTCAGCGCGTACGGGAGAGCTGGACCGCGAGAAGCTGATGGTGGTCCATTGCAAGGGCGGCTATCGCAGCTCGATTGCCACCAGTATTCTGCGCCACGCCGGGTTTCGTGACATTGCAAACCTCACAGGCGGCTATGACGCATGGCTGGCGCAGAAAAAGGAAGTGGAAGGTACAAACTTAATCTCTCAGCGAATCCCCACAGCATAAGCCACTGGCATTTCTGCCAGTCATTTTTTTTAATATGTCCTGATAAAAAAGAAATCTGTGAGTTGCACCTGCAAATTGTCAGGCAATCAGATCGTGGGGCTTCCCGACTACCTCGACTCTCGATTTCTATCGGGGTTGCCGAAAGCCGAGCTCAGCTCAATTCTATCCGTCACTAAGCACCGGCAGTTCCGTGCGCGGTCTGTGGTTCTCCGCCAGGGAGAGCCTGCGGAACAACTCTTCCTGCTCACGAGTGGTCAGGGCCGGCACTTCGTGGTGACGAACGAAGGGCGAAAGGTACTCCTCTACTGGTTGACTGCCGGACAGATATTCGGCGGCGCCGCGGTTCTCTCCACGCCATACCAACACCTTGCCGGCACGGAACTTCTGACGGACAGCTGTGCGTTGATGTGGGACAGGCAGACCATTCGTGAATTGCTTTCCCGGTATCCAGCTTTATTGGATAATCTCTTGTCAATTGCAGTGACAGAACACATCGAATGGTCGGTAGCTGCACAGGTCTCGCTCAGTGCCGACGACGCGCGGGGGCGCGTGGCTCACCTGCTGGCAAGTCTCGCATCGGGTATTGGCAAAATCAGAGTCGATGGGATCGAAATAAGGATCAAAAACGAGGATCTGGCTGCCGGAGCAAACGTGACACAGTTTACCGTCAGCCGCTCTCTAAATGAGTGGCAGCGCGCCGGCATCCTCTCGAAGGGCCGGGGCAAAATCCTACTGCGGAAACCATTCCTACTGGTCCCCGATTAAGAAATCCTCTGTTTTCGTTCTGTGCCTGGCCTGCTTTTTGGAGAGGATCGCCTTTCTCTATCAAAGTGGCCGTTAGTTGCTCTGGAGCAACGACGGGAATGGCAAGCCGGTGGGAATATAAGCGAAACGATAATAACTACTGCAACGATGGTAGCCAAATGAGGCAGACACGAAGTATCCTGCTGCACCATTTCGGCATGCCGGGTGCTTCGTATAGCAGTTCTTTGAGATGTTGCGGAACGCACAGCATTTCAACGAAGTATGAAGCACCCAAATTTATCCAGCCATAAAAACCTGGAAGGGGTGCCTGGTTCCCCATGATCTTTAGCGGGCACCCACATTCGTACCAGCCAGCGCTGGAAGCCACATAGCGCGTTCGCAATCAGTAGCGTAGGCAATGGTTGAATCGTTTATCCAGGCCGGCGCGAATGCATTGCAATCGCCGAAGGTAAGCTGGCGTTCCTGGTGGCTGGTGAGATCCATCATCATCAACTGCCAGCGGTTGCGCACTAATTTGCGAAAGACGAGCCGCTGCCCATCCGGCGCTGCGGCGGGCGAATCTACCTCATCTTGCCCGGAGATCAGGATAGTGGGTTGACCCCCAGGCGTGAGCCGATAGATGTTCGTTTTGCTGTTGATGCGCGCGGCGAAGGCGATGTAGCCGGAAGGAGCAAACGCGGCATCGCGGACATCATACGGCGGGTCTACCAGCTCGGTATCTCTTGCTACCGTGATGACGCCCGATGAGGACATGAGGCTTGCCATGCGGAGACTGCCTCTGCCTTTGGTTTCCCGGATATACACGAGCGATGAGCCGTCGGCGGAAATTGCCGGGGACTCTGCATTCGGAATTTCGAAATCGGATGAGTCTTGAAGGACGATGCGCGAGCCATTCTTGTCTGCTAATTCTATGAAGACCTTAGAGCCGTCGTCGGTCACAGCGGAGGAGAGTTGGTCTGGATTTCCGGGCCAGGGAGCCTTTCCGTTCTGGTTGATGATCTGGTAGTTCGTCAGCAGCATTGCGGTGGCCACAAAGCCGCCGGCCCTGGGATGGATGCCTGTAGTGAGCAGTGGATGGATGGGAAGCGGAAGACGAGCGCGTAGATCGTCTTCACGGTGAGCGAAATGCCGCTGATAACCGGCAAAACCCAAAATCCAGAAAATGCAGACGGCAGCAAAAAGCAGACCTGCGCGGAGGCGCATGTTTCCGCTGTCCTCGTGTAATGTATTTTCGCGCCACAGACAAATCACGAAAAATACCCAGAGCAGCAACCCTATCCATAGACGGGAGAATGCCAATACGGTAAGAAAGCTGAATCCGTTGCTAGCTTTGTCTGGCGAAACTGCAACACGGAACATGAAGGCATAGAGCAATATCATCAGCGCGATTTGGCTACACTGCTGTTTCTTCAACAGCACGTCTGCCGCAAGCACAATGGGCAGAATCATTACGGCAAAGTGGTAGCTCGAAGGCTGAGGGGACAGCAGGAGCAAGGCAAACAGAAAGACTGCCCACTCCAGCTTCTCCGCATCGCGATCGCACAGCGAAGGCCGAATGCTTAAGAAGAGCGGGAACAGAACCGCCGCCTGCCATAGCGGGAAAATAATGGAATAAAGCAGCGGGCGGTTCCACACCGGAACAGGATTGAGGCCCGGCTCGAAGAGAAAAAGGCGATGCAGAAATGCAACCGCCGATGAAGAGCGAACGTTGTACGGGTCAATGACTTCACCCTGCATGCTACGCGGCAGCACCTGAGTAAGGTACATGTGCATGACATGGCCACCGACCCATGCGTAGCTGATGCCCACCAGCGCCGCCGTAGCAACGACGATGGAGATAAGTTCGCGCCACTGCTTCTTCCATGCGAAATAAACCGCAAAGGTCAGCGGATAGACCTTCAATCCGCCTGCAAGGGCTATGCAGATTCCGCAGGCAACGCTGCGGCTGCGCGAGCGAAACAAGTACGCGAGCGCCAGCAGGAATAGCACCAGTATGTGGAACTGTCCAAGAAGAAAACTGGCCCGCAGGGGAATGACAGCGAGCAGAATGAGAAGCCAGACTCGGCGGCGACCAAGCTGTGTTGCCCGATGCATCGCTTCGGCAGCACCAAAAAGGAAGAAGAAATTCGCAACAATCCAGATGCGCTTGGCTGTGAGCGCGCCGAAGCCGGCAACGGGTAGAAGCGGCAGCGCAGAAAGTGGAGGCTGTCCGGCGTAATCCACCAGCGGAACATCGAGTCCCCAATGGTCTTTAATGCGCTGCAGCCATACCCAGTCATAAACATGATCGAGGCTGTAGCCCCCACGCAGAAGTCGGGCAACGACATAATCATTAGGAAAGTCGAAGTTGAGCCTGTGCCAACCGGGGAGTATTCCCCGGCCCAGTAGAAGGAGCGCCAGCAGAACAAGGCACCCCCACTCGAAGCCGAGCCATGCTTTGGTCGCGATGATCGCCTGGAAACGATCTGGGACGCTCTTCATACGCAGTTCCGACTCTACAGCACTGCAGGCAGCGCGATGCCTGCTATTCTTCACCTCATGAAAGCACTGCCTTCATTCGACCTCCACGGACAGATCGCGCTTGTCACCGGCGCAGCGCGCGGGCTGGGCCGCGCCATCTCGCTTGCCCTCGCTGAAGCAGGCGCGGACATGGCTGTCGGCTTGCGTGACATTAACGCCGACTCCGGACTCGCGGCGGAAATCGAAGCGCGCGGCCGCGGCGTGCTGCCTCTCCAGATGGAGATGACCAACCTCGCGCAAATCACGAGCGCCATTAAAGAGACTCGAAAGCATTTTGGGCGGATCGACATTCTGGTGAATAACGCGGGCGTGGCTCCCGAAAACCTTGCGGAGAGTGTCGTTGAAAAAGATTTTGACTACACGTTAGCCGTCAATCTAAAGGGGACATTCTTTGCCTGCCAGGCGGCGGGTCGCGTGATGATCGAGCAGAAATATGGGCGCATCATCAATATGAGTTCGCAAGCCGGGTTCGCTGCGCTGCCGACCGAATCGGTCTACTGCATGACGAAAGCAGGCATCGCACACCTGACCAAATGCCTCGCCGTGGAATGGGGCAAGCACAACATCAACGTCAACGCTGTCGCGCCTACATTTATAAGAACCGATGGAACGCGGCCTGTGCTCTCCGACCCCGAATTTTATGCTGACACGGTTGAGCGCGTCGCTGCGCTGCATCGCATCGGGGAGCCAATCGAGGTCGCGGGCGCAGTCGTCTTTCTGGCTTCGCAAGCAGCGTCGCTTATCACTGGACACACGCTGCTCATCGATGGCGGCTGGACCGCGCGCTGAATGCGTATACTCCGCGCAATCATTCTCACGCTGCTCGTTCTTGGCGGCATTGTCAATTTTCTTGACCGAAGCGCGTTGTCCATCGCCAACACGACTATGCGCGCTGACCTGCATCTTTCGGCAACTCAGATCGGCGCCCTGCTCTCGATTTTTTCGCTTGCCTATGGACTGGCGCAGGTCCCGGCCGGCTGGCTGCTCGACCGCGCTGGCCCCAAGCTGATTCTGAGCGTGGGCATGTTTCTCTGGTCGCTGGCGCAGATGGCAACCGGCGTGGTTTCGGGCTTCGCCGCACTCGTTGCTACCCGCATCGGCCTGGGCGCAGGCGAGGCGCCGTTTCTTCCCGGAGGCTTCAAGGTCATCCACGACTGGTATGAAACGCGCGAGCGCGGCGTGCCGACGGGAATTCTCAACGCGTCAACTACTTTGGGCCAAGCTTTCGCGCCGCCGCTGCTGACGCTGCTTCTTCTCGGCTGGGGTTGGCGCAGCATGTTCATTTCTATCGGGCTGCTCGGCGTTATCGTTGCGGTGGCGTGGTATCCGGTTTATCGCAATCCCGATAAACACGCGATCCAACCTAGCCAGTCGCAAAGTATTTCACTCGCTGCATGGCGCGATCTTTTTCGCCATCGCACTATCTGGGGCATGATGCTCGGGTTCAGCGGCGTGAACTATACGGCATGGCTCTATCTCGCGTGGCTTCCCGGATATCTCGAAGCCGCGCACCATCTTAGTCTGCGAAGAACGGGCTGGCTCGCGGCGATTCCGTTCCTGATGGGATCCGCCGGAATGCTCATCAGCGGCTTTGTCGCGGACGCGCTTGTGCGACGCGGATGGGACGCGCTCAAAAGCCGCAAGCTGCTCATCGTTGCCGGAATGATCTGCTCCGCCGCCTGCACCTTCGCCGTTACGCGCGCATCAAGCAGCTCGGCCGCAGTTGCCGTCATTGGCTTGGCGCTGTTTTTCATCCATTTCGCGGGAACATCCTGCTGGGGACTGGTGCAGGTGGCTGCTCCCGCGCATCTGGTCGGTTCGGCGGGTGCTTTGCAAAACTTCTGCAGCTTCCTCTTCGCCTCAGTCGCGCCTGTGCTCACGGGATGGTTCCTCGACCGTACGCATTCATTTCGCATTGCGCTTCTGATTTGCGCGGGCGTCACGTTTCTGGGGGCAATGGCTTATCTGTGGCTTGTGCAGAAATCTATTCAAGCGACTGCTGGTTAATCAACCTGCAACATGCGGCAAAGATTTGCACCTCGATATATGCTGGTTGGCATGAAAGTTGGCGTCTTTACCCCACTGCTCTCACAACTCCCGCTGCCGCAGGTCCTGACTAAGCTCAAGGCCCTCGGCATTGACACGGTCGAACTCGGAACCGGCAACTATCCGGGCGACGCGCATTGCAAGCTCTCCATGCTGGATGACAAAGCGACGCTCGCGACGTTCAAGCAAACCATCGCGGATCACGGCTTCTCCATCAGCGCACTAAGCTGCCACGGCAACCCGCTGCATCCGAGCAAGGACATCGCGCGCCAGATGCAGGAGACCAGCCGGAAAACCATCCTGCTCGCAGAAAAACTTGGCGTGTCTGTCGTGGTCGATTTCTCGGGTTGTCCTGGTGATTCTCCCGACGCGAAGCAGCCCAACTGGGTCACCTGTCCATGGCCCCCTGATTTCAGCGACCTGCTCAAGTGGCAATGGGACGAAGTTGTGACACCATACTGGACGGAGCACGCGAAGTTCGCCGCCGATCATGGGGTTAAGGTCGCCATTGAAATGCACCCCGGCTTCGTGGCCTACAGCCCAGAGACAATGTTGAAGCTGCGCTCGATTGCAGGCCCTAACGTAGGCTGCAACTTCGACCCCAGCCATCTCTTCTGGCAGCAGATTGATCCCATCGCGGCTGTCCGCATACTTGGCGATGCCATCTTCCATGTCCACGCGAAGGACACGCAGATTTTCAGCGCGAACCTCGACACAACCGGCGTGCTCGACACCAAGTCCTACACCGACGAACGACACCGCAGCTGGATCTTCCGCACCTGCGGCTATGGACATGGCGGATCATGGTGGCGCGAATTTGTCTCGACGCTGCGACTCTTCGGTTATGACAACGTGCTCTCCATCGAACATGAAGACAGTTTGATGTCTCCCGAAGAAGGGCTTACGAAGGCTGCGAATTTTCTTAATTCATTGATTATTCGCGAGCAACCCGCTGCGGCTTGGTGGATTTAGTCAACCCTTGTAAAGGGGGGCGACACGCGATTTAGGCATATGTTTTCGGGTTGCCTGAAATCGGAATAATTTCGGCCCTGAATGTAGCTATTTCACATACATATTCGGCAACGCGATCGCTGATGGCTGCTTCTCAAAAAGGGTGTTCGATTTGTTCCCCGGAGATGCACTTTCATGCGCGGTACAGCGCAGTCAAACATATACTTGCTGGTCTTTTGCGTCGGCGCTCTTATTTCGCCGTTGGCATGTAAACACGGGCACAGTCAGGTTGCGTCAGCGACCGTAACACCGGCGCCCGCAACCAAACCAGCTCCGCCAACGCCGCTTGCAGTAAAGAAGGCGGAGTTGGGCGATGACACGAACTGGAAGCCGGAATGGGACGAGGTTGTGGAGAAAGCTCTTCCACCAGAAATGCTTTCAAAAAAGGTCCCAGGCGACGTACGCCGTTTTTGCCCGCGCTTTTACAAAATGAGTGAAACCGACAAGCGGGCGTTCTGGGCTTATTTCTTCCAGGCGCTCGCGGGCGCGGAAGCAGGGCTGAATCCGCGAACCAATGTTCGCCACACCGAACCGGAAGTTGCAGTGGTCGACAGCGTCACGCATCAGATGGTGCACAGCGAGGGCCTTCTGCAGCTTACTTATGAAGACCAGCAGCGCTACGGCTGCGACTTCGACTGGAAGGCCGACCGTCATCTTCCTCCGCACGATGCGCAGAAGACCATTCTCAATCCGGAAAATAATCTGAAGTGCGGAATCAACATTCTGAGTAATCAGATCATCAATCACCACAAACCAATCGTGTCGTCTACTTCATATTGGTCGACGTTGCAGCCCGGCACCATCAGCTTCAGGGTGTTTGAGAAACAGATGACGAACCCGCCGGCCTCCTGTGGTTTGCGAAAGGCAGCCACCCCGCGCCGTGCTCCTGACAAGAGCACGGTCGAAGTGGCTGCTTCCATGAAATAAATCAGCCGAAGAAGCCGTTCCACGGAAATTCAGAGTGGCCGCAGATCGTGAGCACCGGGCATCGCGCTCCTGCCAGCACTTTGTACGTTACGCCTGCGGGAGCGTGGGTCCGCAGATGGATTGCCGGCCGGACACCCATGACAACCAGATCGGCCTTGCTGTCATTCGCAAGTTTCAAGATCGTGAGTGGCGCCTCGCCCTGCTTTACCACGCATTCCGGTGAGCACCAGTCACGGACCTCTTCCGGAACCATGCAGTTCAGTTCATCCAGAAAGGCGTCGCGCAGCGAGTCGGCGCAGTCGCCGATGCGCTCTGGGATGATATGGCATAGAGTTATCCGCGCATTGTTCTCCTGTGCCAGCGAGAGCGCGTAAAGAGCGGCATGCGAAGTGTCCGGCGTGAAGTCAGTGGCATAAATAATTTGCTTCCAGGAGATGTCCTCACCCTCAGGAATAACGCAGTGTGGTCCAACGGTCAGCACCGGGCAGGAGACATGCCGCAACACGTCTTCGGCGGTCGAGCCCAGGACGAAACGCTCCAGGTAGCCTTTGCCTCTAGTGCCCATCACGATCAGGTCAGGCTTGAATTCCTTCGCAAAATCGATGATGGAAGCCGCAGGGCTTCCTCCTGTAAGAACGATGCCTTTTTCGACGATGCCGCTGCAGCGAAGCTCATGCCTTACTCTGCGTATGCCTTCCTCGCCGACCTCTCTCAGATCGTACAAAGAGACACCCATTGTAGCTTCTGGCGAGCGTGTCGCTATAGAAAGATCGACAACGTGCGCTGCCGTCACTGCTGAACCAAAATGGTGGGCCAGCTTTTTCACATATGCGAAGGCCTTTTCCGAGCTCTCCGAAAAATCCGTGGCAAAGAGTATTTTTTCAACTGTCAATACAGTAGGTTGATCGATGACTGGCATATCATCCTCCTTTTCTCGAATTGAGCATCGCGCCATTCGCCTGAAGAGTCTGTGATTTTAGTTACGGCTGAGTGTGATCCAGGTCACATACAAACCTGCATTGCCGTTGATAAAAAGGTTTGTTCTCCTGTCTCTTACGAAGGAGGCGCATACTATGCGTATCGCCATGCCAGCGCCGCCGATACCACTGACAGATTCCTGCAAGGACTGCACTCTCCGCGGCCTGCGCATGTTTTGCAATCTGCGTGATGATGCTCTCCAACATCTGGATCAGATCGGCGTTCAGGTGCGCTATCCTGCGCGGATGTGTATTTTCCAGCAAGGTGAAAGAGCGCGGGCGCTCCATGTTCTCTGTTCCGGACAGGTAAAACTCTTCACTACCTCGCGTGAAGGCAGAACCATGATCCTTAAAATCGCGTGGCCAGGTGACGTGCTTGGCTTGAGTGCAGTGCTGAGTCAGGCAGATTACGAAGTGACTGCGGAAACGCTTGAACCCTGCCAGCTTAAGACGCTCAGACGCGATGAATTTCTTGCCTTCATTGACCAGTTCAGCGAAGCCGGGCGGCATTCCCTCGAAAGTATGGCCAGCGAGTATAGGTCCGCCTTTCGCGATGCTCGCCGATTGTCACTTGCAACCTCGGCGGCCTCCCGCCTCGCGAATGTATTGCTTGACCTGGCCCGCAATGCAGCGTGCGGCAAACCTGAGATGCGCTTTACCATGGCGCTTACGCATGAAGAGCTTGGTAATCTAGCTGGGCTTTCGCGCGAGACGGTGACACGTCTGCTGGGAAAATTTCGACGTGAAGGTTTGCTCAGGATCAAAGGATCATCTGTCACAATTGCCGATCTGGATCACTTCAACAGCCTCACTGAAGGCTGAAATCCTGTTTTCCGGCTAAGATAATCACGCTCATGAAAATGGGCCAGGGAACTCAGATGTGGCGGAAGCAATCTTTTTTCAGAGTGAGTCTATTTCTTGTCATGCTGACTTGCGGCTTTGTGGCACTACAGCCGCTCCGCGCGCAGTCGCAGGCCGATGAAAAATGCGAGGGCTCAACTGTTGATACCCAAGGCGAAAAAACCGCAAAGGCCGCGCGCGCCTTTCTTGCCGATCTTCAGGCCGCAGTGCAGGGGAACGACAAAGACAAAATCGCCGGCATGGTTTCTTACCCGCTGAACTTTATCCACGATGGCAAGCGCAGCCGCATTCGCGACAAGCAGAATTTCCTCGGTCGCTATGACGCGATCTTCAGCGAGCATGTTCGCGCGACCATTCTGAAGCAGTCGTCCCAATGCCTCTTCGGAAACTACCAGGGCGAAATGATCGGCAATGGAGAAGTGTGGTTCAGCGAAATGCAGGACGGCGCAGTGAAGATCATTACCGTCAATTCTTCTGCTGGAAAATAATTGGATTCAGCGGTCCGACAACTGAATAGGATTTCCGTCCGGATCCTTGCCATCGCAAAGACAAAATATGTCTCCCTGCCGGACCTGCCCAAAACTGGCGCCCCGAGCCACCAGCGTTTGGCGCAAGGCAGCAACATCCCTGGTATAGAACACGATCTTTGGTCCCTTGCGCCCCGGCGATGATGGGCCGGAGTGCAGTGCAATCCGTGTCCCGCCTGCGTCAAATTCCTTCCAGCCTTTCTCATTTGTGACTTGTTTCAAGCCGAGGATTTGTCCGTAAAACTTGCTCATCGCATCGATCTGTCCGGTAAACAGGATCACGCGCGCCATTTTCATTGAAGGCATCTCTATGGAGCTCCTCTTCTTTATTCCTCAAGCATATTTCGGTATTTCCAGCCTAGCCAGAAACTCCTCAAGCTCTCCCGGCAGCGGCGCGGACAGCTTCAGCATCTTTCCCGTTCGCGGATGCGCGAACGCCAGTTCAGCCGCATGGAGAAAATTGCGATCGAGAGAGATTGATCTGGCCTGTCTATCTTTTTGCGAAGCTGCAATCCGGGCAGGCGCACCGTATAGCGTGTCCCCAACCACAGGATGCCCAATTGAAGCCATGTGCACGCGAATCTGGTGCGTACGTCCGGTTTCGATGCGTACGAGCACTAGCGTGAAATTTCCGAATCGAGAGTCGATGCGTCGCACAACTTCGAAGTGCGAAACAGCAGTACGTCCGCCGGTTGCGCGGCGCGTGGTCATACGCGTACGCCGGATCGTATCGCGGCTGATGGCTGCGTTGATTATTCCTGTGTCCTGCTTCAATTGGCCATGCACGAGCGCGATGTAGGTCTTGCGCATCTGCCTGCGGGAAAACATCTCTGCCAGCTTCAAGTGTGTGGCGTCGTTGCGCGCAATGATGATTAGGCCGCTGGTCTGTTTGTCGAGCCGGTGAACGATGCCCGGACGCAGTTCTCCACCAGTAGACGAAAGCTGACGGTAGTGATGCAGCAGAGCATTCACCAGCGTGCCCCGATTGCGCGCATCGTCGGTCGCTCCCGAGCCAGCATGCACCATCATGCCCGCAGGCTTGTTCACGACGGAAAGATCGTCATCCTCATAAATGATGTCGAGCGGAATGTCTTCCGCCATAGCCCGCAGCGGCTCCGGAGCTGGCTCGCGGTGCACCTCAACCACTTCGCCGCCACGCAGTTTCAGAGAAGACTTCGCAGGCTTTCCGTTTACAACGACGCTGCCTTGAGACAGCAGCAGCTGTACACGCGACCGGCTCACGCCGTCGAGCTGCGCCGCCAGCCACGCATCCAGACGCTGGCCGGCGGCTTCCGGTGAAACAGGATATTTGGCGATCTCCGGCATGATCTGCCACTAGGGCTGCGGTTTGCCAGGCCCATCGAGCCCGGGCGGCCAGAATGGATAGTTGGGGGCCGCAGGAGGCATCGCTGGCGCATCCTTCGGTAGCCAGTTCTCATGGATCAGCCAGCTGCGCAGCAGCAGCGGCCAGGTCGCCAGCTCAGGAATCTCTCCGCACAGTCCGCAGCCGTGGTTGGCATAGTCATAGATGTGCAACTCAACCGGAATATGCGCGCGTTCCAGCGCCCGATAAAAATCGAGACTGTTTTCAATCGGGACTGTCGGGTCGCCCGTCGTCGCAAACAGGAACGTCATCGGCGTCTGCGCGTTTACCTGAAGCTGATTGGAAAATTTCTCCTGCATCTGGGGGTCCGGCGTCTCGCCGAGCAGGTTATTCATCGAGCCTACATGCGCAATAGGTGGCTGCATGCTGATCACCGGATAAGACAGCACCATAAAATTCGGCCGCGCGTCCGCCTGGTCGATTGAGTCTGTTTTATCCGGCAGCGGCGCGGCGTCATTGCCGTGAACGCCCAGCGTCGAAGCAAGATGCCCGCCTGCCGACGATCCCCATACGCCAATCCGGTTCGGGTCGATCCCGTATTCTGTCGCATGCGCCCGTACATAGCGCATCGCACGCATTCCGTCCTGTATTTCAACCGGATATTTATATGGCGCGATGCGGTAATCGAGCACGAACGCCGTCATTCCCTGCGCGTTCAGCCAGCGCGCATACTGAATGCCCTCATGCCCCATCGAAACATGCGCGTATCCCCCACCCGGAATCACCAGAACTGCCGCGCTGGTCGATTTCGTCTGTGGAATAAAAGGGTAGAGCCGCGGTTTGTCCACTTCCGAGTCGCCCAGCGATCCAGGCGCACCATTCGGCCATAGAAAAACGGGCTGCGGCAGGTTCTTGAGAATCTCTGCCGAAGCCGGGGGCTGTGTTTGTGAAACAGCGGGAACGAAGGCGGCAAGAAGGGAAGAAAAAACCATGAAAGACCAGAGATTCTTCATCATCAGCAGTATACGTACCTTCCGAAGGCGCATGCGTCTGAGGGTGTATGCCTGTCCTTCAGTTTCTGTGCCCATGTAGAATGACAGCAGTCACAATGAAGATGGTTTTCGTCCCAAAGTTTCTCCTGCCTTGCGCGCTTGCTGCTGTTTTTTCTTTTTCCGCCACGATTTCGCTGGCGCAATCAGCGCAGACTCAAACGGCGCCTTCACCCACGCCGCCGCTCGCGCAGACACAGCCCGCCATTCCCGCGCAACCGAATGGCCAGACGCCGGACGACAAGCAGTACACCATCCAGGCAAACGTCAACGAAGTCGATCTCGTCTTTACCGTCACCGACAGGCATGGCCGCTTCATTAAGGACCTGCAGCAGCGCGATTTCGCCCTGCTCGACGACCAGAAGGCCCCGGCGCAGGTCATCAGCTTTACCCAGCAGACCAATTTGCCCTTGCGCGTCGGCATTATGATTGACACGAGCACCTCCATCCGCCAGCGCTTCCAGTTTGAACAACAGGCGGCAGCGGAGTTCTTGTACAAGATCATTCAGCCCAAAAGCGACAAGGCCTTCGTAATGGGCTTCGATGTGACTCCGGACTACAGGCAGGACTGGACCAACAATTTGGACCTGCTGAATACCGGCGTCAACGCGCTGCGTTCAGGAGGCGGCACCGCCCTCTTTGATGCTGTCTACTCGGCATGCCGCGACAAAATGCTCAATTTCTCGCGCGAGCGTGAACCTGTTCGCAGGGCCATCGTTCTTGTCTCAGATGGCGACGACAACCAGAGCCATGCCTATCTGGATGATGCCATCAAGGAATGCCAGCGCGCCGAGACCATCGTTTACGCTATCAGCACGAACGTAAGCCCGAGTCGCGACCGTGGCGATGATACGCTGCAGAAAATTGCCGAAGCCACTGGAGGACGCGCATTTTTCCCAAAGCGCCTTGAAGACATATCGCTCAACTTCGCGGACATTGAGGACGAGTTGCGCAGCCAGTATGCTCTCGTCTATAAGCCAGCCGATTTCGTGGCTAATGGCGCATTCCGGACAATTTATCTTTTTTGTCTCGACCGCAGATATACTGTCCGCGCCAGCAAAGGATACTTCGCAACCAAGTAGCAATAAGACGGCAAGCCAGCGCGCTTCACGCCGCAAGTAGGCTGGAAATCTAAGGCAGGTTGGCGCGTATGCCGAGTGATTCTGCTATTTTGCCGAGACGCGCATCCGAGGTCCAAAGCAGAGTGCAGGGCATCACGCGACACGATGCAATGAGATGCGCATCTGTGAGTCCAATCCCTTTTGAGTACAGCGCAAGAGCTTCAACCATTCGCCTTACATCTCTCAAATCAATCACCCGCGCCTGCGGCATACTGTCAAGCTTTGCCAGTGTCAACGATCTGTCATGAAGGGAGCCAAGTGCCAGCTCCGCTGTCAGATGCGGGTGCATGACGATCTGATTATTTTCGAGCAGCTTCCGCAATTCATGCTTACGCCCCCTGAAGAAATCGATCCAGATGTTCGCGTCGGCAAGAATCACAAGTCATCCACTCGTAACCGGCGTACATATTCCAAATCGGGCATTGTCCCCTCCAATGCCGCAAGGCTGCGAGCCGCCTCTCGCTCGATCAGAGCTTTCAGGGCCTCTCGAATCAATGCCGTACGCTCTGTCACGCCGCTATATTCCTGTGCCCGACGCAACAGGTCGTCATCAAGCGAAACAGTTGCTCTCATTGGACTTCACCTCTACCCTGAACCAATTATATCACCGAAGAGGTGCAAATTATGGTGCATTATCTTCTCCAACTACCCGCCAAGCATCTCCATCAGCTTCTCTTCATCAATAACTGAGATCTTTAGCTCCTGAGCCTTATCCAGTTTCGAGCCAGCCTCTTCACCAGCCACAACATAGCTGGTCTTCTTGCTCACGGAGCCGGAGACGCGCCCGCCCGCAGCCTCAATCCTTGCCTTAGCGTCCTCGCGCGAGAGAGTCGGCAGAGTACCTGTCAGCACAAATATCAGCCCGTCCAACTCAGAAGATTTCTTCCGCTTCTCCGCAGTAAGTGTCAGACCAGCCTCGCGCAGATGCTTAACCAGCCGACGATTTGTCTCCTCCTCGAAGAACTCGCGGATGGCCTGCGAAACGCGCGGCCCCACTTCGTTCACGCGCTCCAGCTCTTCCCGAGAGGCAATCATCAGCGCATCCATCGAGCCAAACTCCTCGGCAAGCAACTGCGCCGTGCGCTCGCCGATAAAACGAATCCCCAGCCCGAACAATACCCGGTTCAGCGGGGCCTTCTTCGATTGCTCAATCTCTTTCAGCAGCGTCCATGCCGTCTTCTCGCCAATGCGCTCGAGAGAAAGCAGCTTCTCTTCGTCGAGCTTGTAGAGATCGGCGATGCTCCGCACCATCTTGCGATCGAGCAGTTGATTCACCACCGCCTCGCCCAAGCCTTCGATGTTCATCACATGACGCGAAGCATAGTGCAGAAGACTCTCGCGCAGCCGCGCCGGGCAGTCGATATTCACGCAGCGGTGATCAGCCTCGCCTTCGGCGCGCACAATCTCGCTTTTGCACTCCGGACAATGTTTCGGGAAATGAAACTTTGAATGTCCTCGCGGATGCTCCTTGTCCTCGACCACTTCGACGACTTTCGGAATCACGTCACCGCCTCGCTCGACCTTCACCCAATCGCCGATCTTCAGCCCCAACTCTTCAATAAAGTCAGCATTATGCAGCGTTGCCCGGCTGACCGTTGTTCCGCCGATCACTACCGGCTTAAGCCAGGCCACCGGAGTCAGCTTGCCCGTACGCCCAACCTGCACGCGAATGTCCTCAACCTGAGTGGTGCCTGCGCGGGCCGTGAATTTATATGCGACAGCCCAGCGCGGCGCGCGGCCCGTATAGCCCAGCCTAGCCTGCAATTCCGTCGAGCTGACTTTGATGACCACGCCGTCAATTTCGTATCCGAGGTCGGCGCGATGTTTCTCCGCGCGATCGACAAAGTCCATCAGCTTGTCGAAGGTGTGAATCGCCTCACGATGAAGATTCACCCTGAAGCCCGCCGCCGTCAGCGCATCCAGCGCATCGCTCTGCTCAGTGAAGATGCTCTCGCCTGCTGCTGTCAGCGCAAAGTACGCATAGAAATCAAGCCTGCGTTGCGCCACGATATTTGGCTCCAGCGTGCGAATCGTGCCTGCGGCATAGTTACGTGGATTCGCTGCGGCTGTCAGCCCCTGCGCCTCGCGCTCTTCATTCGCCTTCTGAAAAGCCTTCAGCGGCATCACGACTTCGCCACGCACCTCAAACGTCGCAGGCAGCTTCGCCTTGCGCAGCTTCGCGGCAGAGATGGACAGCGAAACGGACCGGATCGTCCGCACATTCGTCGTCACATCCTCGCCAATCGTTCCATCGCCGCGTGTAAGCCCGCGCGCCAGATGAGCCGAGCCGTCTTTGGCCTCGGCATAATGCAGGGCCATCGAAAGCCCGTCCAGCTTGTATTCGCAGACGTAGCTGATCTCAGCGCCTTCGCCCACGCGCTCGCGCACGCGCCGCTCCCAGTCACGCAGTTCTTCCTCGCTGGTCACGTTGTCGAGCGAGAGCATGGGCCGCGAGTGCGCCACCTTGGCAAAGCCCTCTTTCGGCTTGCCGCCTACGCGCTGCGTCGGCGAGTCGGGTGTAATCAGCTCGGGATGCTCTTTCTCGAGTGTCTGCAGCTCGCGCACCAGCGCGTCATACTCCGCGTCCGAAATTTCGGGTGCGTCCATGACGTAATACAAGTGCTCGTGATGGCGAATCTCATCGCGCAGTGCTTCGATGCGCTCGGCAGGTGTGTTCTTGGCCATGAGGGAAATTATATGGAGGAGCTGTGTTAGCTTGTCTTCGATGGAACCAGTCACACATTTCCTTACCGGAGCGTGCCTTGCCCGCGCCGGATTCAACCGCAAGGCAGCCTACGCCACGCTTGCCATGACGCTGGCTGCAGAATCCCCAGACCTCGACGTGTTCTGGGGATTTCACGGGCCAGTTGCCGCCTTCCAGCATCACCGTGGCATCACGCACACTTTCATTGCCGCCCCATTTATCGCGCTTGTCACGGTCGCCGTTGTCTGGATGATTCACAAGCTACGAAAGAAGCCGGCCAACGCGCCGCCGCGATGGTTCCTGCTCTGGTGTTTCGCTCTCATTGCGGATTTAAGCCATTTGCTGCTCGATTTCACTAACAACTACGGGCTGCGGCCGTTCTTCCCGTTTAATCCTCGATGGTATTCGTGGGACATCGTCTTCATCTTCGAGCCGCTTATCTTCGCGGCGCTTGTGCTTGCACTCGTGCTGCCGTGGCTCTTCGGACTCGCTGACCGCGAAATCGGCGCAAAGCGGGTCAAGTTTCGGGGACGTAACTGGGCCATTGCCGCGCTCATCTTCATCGTGCTGCTCTATGCCGTGCGCAACGGAGAGCACGCGCACGCCGTCAATCTCGTCCGCAACTCAAGCGTGATCGGTGCGCCCATTGTGCGCGTGGCTGCCGAGCCTGAGCCGATCAATCCATTCCTATGGCACGTCATTGTCGAAACACCCAACTTTTACCAGACAGCCACAGTGCACACGCGCTCCGACCAGATCGAAACTGACTCGGCTGAGAATGTCTTCTACAAGCCGACTGTCACCCCGGCAACGGAGGCCGCCAAGCAGTCGTGGCTGGGCAAGGTTTATCTCGATTGGTCAACCTGGCCGGTAGTTGAAGATAAGGGCGCGATGCCGCCGCCGGGTTATAACGTCGATCCGCCCGGGCCCAACTGGCATACCGTTGAATTCCGCGACTTGCGCTTCGACTATCCAGTTCTCTCGCACAGAGGGAGCGACACGGTGTTGTCAGGATGGGTCTACGTTGGCCCGCAGATGGAAATTGAAGGAATGTTTATGGGCGGCTCCGAGCAGAAGCCGTAACGCCTGAAGCCGCCATGAATTTCTGCTATGGAAGCTCTCTGACCCAGATGTTACGGAAGCTGATAGGCTCGCTCTTATCGCCATGCGCCTGCAGCTTGATGGGCGCGCTGTCGTACTTCTTATAAAACGGCTTGCCAATATACAGCGTCTGGCCCTTCAACTCAAAATGGTTTTGCACCAGCACGCCGTTGAAGAAGACGGTAACGTAGGCAGGCGTTTTCAGCGATCCGTCATCGTTGAATGTGGGTGCGGTCCACGCTATGTCATAGGTCTGCCATTCACCCGGCTTGCGGTTCGGATTCACCAGCGGAGGGCTCTGCTTGTAAATACTGCCCGCCTGCCCATTGACATAAGTCTTGTTGTTGTACGAATCCAGCACCTGCAACTCGTACCCGTCATCGCCGGGGCCGGTGGAGGCGAGAAACACGCCGCTGTTGCCGCGCGCCTGGCCGGAGCCGGTAATGTTCTCCGGAATCCTCCATTCAATGTGGAGCTGATAGTCCTTGAACTTTTTCTTAGTTTCGATGTTGCCGACTCCTTTTGCCTTGCTGACGGTCACAATGCCGTCATGCACGATCCACTGTGCCGGCGTGTGGTCTTGTGCCGACACCCACTCGTCGAGGTTCTTGCCGTCGAATAAAACGATGGCGTCAGAGGGAGGCGCTCCACAGGTGGCGCCGGGCGTTACCACGGCGGGCACAGGTTCCCATATTTCTGTGTCTTCAGGTTTGGGCTGGGTCTGTTGCGCGGCGAGAGGAGCAACCACGAAGACCAGAGAGGACAATGCAAGTAACACCGAAAATTGTGCGCGCATAATTGTTTACGAGAATACACTGTCGCGGCGCGCAAGTTTGATCACCAGAGCGTCGTCGGAAATAATTGCGACGATCTCGCTGTTGCGCGAATAAATGTCCTCCGCTACTGTTGTCTCTTGATTGTCCACCTCATCGACGGCACATACGAATTATTCCGGCACTATTACGCTCTGCCTTCGGCGCGTGATAAAGAGGGCCTCGAAGTCGCCGCCGTTCGTGGTGTTGTCGCATCTGTGTTGGGCATGATCGGCGAAGGGGCCACGCACATTGCCGTTGCCACCGATCATGTTGTCGAATCATTTCGCAATGCACTATGGCCCGACTACAAAACCAGCGAGGGTGTGCCTGCCGACCTGCTTTCACAATTTCCGCTGCTTGAAGAAGTCCTTATCGCTGCGGGCATCGTGGTCTGGCCAATGGTCGAGTTCGAGGCCGACGATGCGCTGGCAGCCGGTGCGGTTCTCGCCGCCGCGGATAAGCGCGTCGAGCAGGTTATTATCTGCACTCCGGACAAAGACCTCGCCCAGGTAGTCAGCGGCACACGCATTGTCCAGTTGAACCGGCGAACGGGCGCAATCTGCGACGAAGCCGGAGTCATCCAGAAATTCGGCGTCTCTCCGGCATCCATTCCCGACTACCTGGCGCTGGTAGGTGACTCCGCCGACGGTTATCCCGGCCTGCAAGGATGGGGCGCGAAGTCTTCTGCTGCTGTGCTCGCGAAGTTTGTTCACCTTGAATCCGTTCCTGCCGACAGCGGCGAATGGAAGGTCAACGCCGCGAATGCGAGCGCACTTGCCGCTACGCTGGTTCGTGAGCGCGATCGCGCGCTCCTCTTCCGAACGCTCGCGACGATTCGCACCGACATACCGCTTTTCAACAACGTAGACGAGTTACGATGGACAGGTCCCACGCCTGCCTTCACCGCCATCGCGGAACAGATGGACGCCGTTGGGGCGAAAACGGGGAAAAAGCCGGCGAGACGTCGAACACTTACTCCACCAAGCCTTGGTTCTCCAGATCCGTGATAAGCAGCCAGGTACTCCATCCTTGCGTTAAGACAGTTCAGGCATGTGCATATATCCCGGATAAAATGATGCCTGAGTTCTCGTCTGATTTCTTTTCCTCCTTCTTTTGATTCAGTTTCAAACTGAACCTTACACGGATTCCCTGCGTAGAAAGCACTGGAAGCCGGATACTATGGTGCCAGAAGAATGAAGAACAAGAAGGCCTCTCCGAACCTGCTGCGCTTTCTCCTGGGACTCTATGTGCTGGCCAGCTTGGGCTATTGTCTGTCAATGGTTCTCGACAACTGGACTGCCGTGCTGCATCCGGACCGGCATGTCCAGGCGCCGTTTGCGTACGACAATGACACGCGTATCATCAACTCCCTGCAGCCGGAGGCGAAGGCCGCCCACATTCCTGAAGGAGCCACGCTGGAATCACTGAACGGAGTTCCCTACTCGGCGAGGATCTGGGACGAAATCATCAACACCGCCCACGCCGACGACATGATGGATATGGGCTTCCGCCACAGCGACGGAAGTCAGGGAACAGCCACCATCACATTTGTTGCGCGCAAGCCATTCTTTATCGGCATACCTGTTTTCATCCTTGGCCTGCAGGAGGTCCTTCTTTCCGGCGTTGTGCTGGGCTGCCTGCTGATGGGTTTCTGGGTGGTTCTTGCCAAACCGGCGGATGGGAACGCCTGGCTCCTGCTGGTCCTGCTGACTTTCCCCAGCGTGTTGTTTACCTTTCACCACGGATTTGCGACCGGGTTCAGCGCCTTCGTGCTGGAGTTCTGGTTCCAGACGATGCAATTCATTGCTGCGCCTGCGCTGCTGCTTTTCGGAATCTATTTCCCTGAGCGCTCGCGATGGGACGTAAAGCTTGCCTGGCTCAAGTGGGCAATCCTGCTGCCGCTGCTCGCATCCGCGGTCATTCTCGGGCCGATAATCTATGGCGAATACTATGGCGCGGGTAATGGCGCGTCACTGGTGCGTGCAGGCAATTGGGCTGAAAAGGCAACAAACTTCCTTGACCTGCTGTGTGTGCTGCTCTACCTGGTGCTGACCCTTGATAAGCTGCGCTCCGCCTCCACGGAAGACGCCCGCCGAAGACTGCGCGTTCTGACTGCCGGTATGGCGATCGGCGTAGGCTCACTGCTGCTGGTCTTCGTGCTGTTGCCGCATTTCGGCATTACCGGGATGAAAAAGAGCCAACTCTGGATCATCTATACGGGCATCTTCCTCTTTCTCGCCGCGCCCTTCGCGCTCGTCTATGTCGTGCTGGTGCAGCGCGCTATGGACGTGCGCATACTGCTCCGCATGGGCGCGCGCTATGCCCTGGCCAAGGCCACACTGTGGGTCGTCCAGTATGTGCTGCTCGGAATTGTCGCCATCGAGCTTCTGTTGCCGGTACTGGGCAAAAAACAGACTCAGCTTTCCGATTTAGTTGGGCCTCTCATCTTTTTCGGGCTTGTAATCTTGTTGCGTTTAGGCCTGCACAAGCGCATTCAGCATTGGCTTGACCGCAGGTTTTTCCGCGAAGCCTATGACGCGGAGCGGGTGCTCAACGAACTCGCAGAAGAGGTCCGCCGCTATACGGAGACTGAGCCGCTTCTCGAGACCGTTGCCCGCTGTGTGGCTGAGACGCTGCACGTCGACCAGATCGCCATGCTGCTGCGCCGTGGCGAATACTTTGCGCTGCAGCAATCGATCGGCATCTCCGCAAGCGGGACGCTCACCCTGCCGTTGCACTCCTCCGCCGTGCGTTATTTGACGAACTCCAATGAGCCAGCGCGCTTGTATCGGGAAGATCCTGACGCATGGTACCTGATGGCGGGCACTGCGGAGCGGTACGCGCTCGATAAGATGAATGCCGAGCTGCTGCTGTCACTTCCAGGCAGAAACCGCATGATGGGCGTGATGGCCTTAGGGCCGAAACGGTCCGAAGCGGCGTATTCTTCCGCTGATCTGAAACTGCTGCAGGCGCTTGCTTCGCAGACCGGGCTCGCGCTCGAGGTGAGCGAGCTTGCGCGGTCGCTGGCGGCGGAAGCAGCTCAGCGGGAGCGAGCCAATCGAGAGATGGAAATCGCGCGCGAGGTGCAGGAGAGGCTTTTCCCGCAGGAAATACCAGAGCTGCCGGGCGCGAAAATCGCGGGCTTCTGCCGTCCAGCGCTCGGCGTGGGGGGAGATTACTACGACGTGATCGATCTCGGCGACGGCCGCGTAGGGCTTGCCGTGGGGGACGTCTCCGGCAAGGGCATTTCGGCTGCTCTGCTGATGGCGAGCCTTCGGGCTTCATTACGTGGGGTCACCTTGGACGGCCCGCGCGATTTTGCCAAGCTCATGCACAAAGTCAATCGGCTCGTGTATGAGGCTTCAGCGTCGAACCGTTACGCGACATTCTTCTTTGCTTCCTACGATCCGGCAACGCGTAAGCTTGAATGCGTAAACGCAGGGCACAATCCGCCAGTGCTGTTGCGCGGACAGGAGACGATTCGCCTTGAAGCCGACGGTCCCGTAGTTGGGCTGCTGCCTTCCGCTCCGTATTCGGAGCAGAGTCTGATGCTTCAGCCTGGCGATCTGCTTGTTCTCTACACCGACGGCATCAGCGAGGCCATGACCAAGGACGACGAAGAATGGGGCGACGAACGCATGATTACGGCTGCGCGCGCATCATTGAACAAACCGGCAAACGAAGTGCTGGACAACCTGTTTGCCGCGGCGGATGCCTTTACCGCCGGTGCTCCGCAGCACGACGACATGACCCTGCTGATCCTCAAACTGGAGTCGTAAAATCAAAAACCATGCGAATGAAATGGTTGCCTTTGTTGTTGAGTCTGGTGCTGTTTTCTGGAATGAGCTTTGGTTTGATGGCGCAAGAGAGTGAACCTGTGATCCGTCCTGTTGCCCCTCGCGCTGCTGACACTCTGGTTATGCTGCCCGACGGCTCGACCGTCCATGTGGAGCTGGCAAAGACCGAAGCCGAGCGCGAATATGGATTGATGGGCCGCACCAGCCTTCCGCAAGGGCATGGAATGCTCTTTATCCACGACCGTCCCGGTCAGTATGGATATTGGATGTATCACTGCAAGATTGGCCTCGACATCGTCTGGATGGACGAAGACCACCGCATCGTCGAGATGTCGCCCAACACGCCGCCCTGCAAAGGTAAAGCGAGCACCTGCCCATCATATGGCGGACATGCCACTTCCACGTATGTGCTTGAGCTGCCTGTTGGGTCCATCAAGGCGCACGATTTGCAGGTAGGCCAGACTGTGAACTTCAATCTGAGCTGAAGAGTCATTTTCCGGCGTTCTCTTCTTCTTCGAGGGCCGTGTTGTAGCGTTGCCTCTCCGACGGCAGCGGAATCAGCTTGTAAAGCACCAGCACGTCACGGTCTTCGTCATCAAAGGCATGAAAGCTGGTGACTCTTTGCAGATGGTATTGCGTGTGCAGGTCTTCAAGCGTCTCTGGATCGATCTCATTCCACGCCGCATACCATCCCGGTCGATACGTATGGATGCGGTAAGGCAAATCATACGTGCCGAAGTCATCACATATCGAAGGCAGATGCGTAATCAGGGTAATATTTGCGCCACTTACGGAAAGCAGCAGCCGGTTTCCATTCGGGTGCCGGTCGATATACCGCGTCAGGCGTTTCGCCGCCACGACAAAAGTGTGATCGGTATGCCGTATGAAATGTGCCGTCAAGCGAAGGTTGAGGCCGATGCTGATGGCAATGGCGGCGAGAGCGGCAATGCCCATCCAGCGACGCTGTTCCAGCAGGGTCGCTGTTCCAATGCACACGATGATGATGAGCGGGAAAGCTACGACCTCGTAGTAGCGGGGCTGCATGTTGTTGTGCCAGCCGATGAAGAAAATGTATCCAGCGGCGGCTAGGAATGACGCAACGAAAAGCGGATTCGACCACAGTCTTCGCAGCGATGCCACTGAAAGCACAAGGAGCACCAAAGCCAGCAGGCCAAGCGCTTTGTCTATCCACAGCACGCCATGAATCGAGTACCAGAAAGTGGCAATCCACCCGCTCATTGTTGTTGGCTGCTCCCACTTGTTCGCGTCGAAAAGGTAATGATAATCAGCAAGAAAGTGCGGACGCACCGCAAGAAAATAGTAGGCCGACCATGGAATAATCGCAGCCATGGCCGCTATCGCTGCATATTTTGAAAATCCCTTCAGCTTGAACCGCGCCGCATGCCAGAGCAAGTAAGCAGTTGAAGGGATCAGAAAAATTGCAGTCGTTTTAGTGAGGACTTGCAGGCAGATCAGAAACCCAATAGCCGCCGGCAGCGCGCATTGCAGTTTCGGCGAAGAATTTTTGGCCAGATAAAGGACAAGCACCCACGAAAGCAGCATCCAGAAGATCAGCAGCGGCTCCAGAATTGCCAGGCGGCTGAAGGCATAAAGAAAAGCGCTGGACGCTGCGATACTCACGCCGATAAACGCGATGGGCTGCTCTTGTTGTGTGCGAGTCAGAGCATAGAGAAGCAGCAGATTCCCGCCGAACACGGCCAGCGCCAGCACACGCGCAGCGGCAAGGCTTACGCCGGTAAAGCTAAATGTAATGCCCTCAAGAACCGGCCATACGGGCAGCGCTGCCCCTGGATTGAAGTCGCCGGGAACACGCCATGATCCGCTCAGGAAGTGACGGACAGCGGCGCTGCCGTACCATCCCTCGTCGGTGTATTTCGAGTAGTCCATCCAGGGAGAGAAATTAGGGAAATCAGCCCGCAAGTGGAGCAAATGGACGCCATAAAGCAGGCAAATGCCTGTAATCCATAGAGCCGTCCATGCGCGTGTCCATTTCATCGATTTGGTGGAACTTTTTCGCCTTTTTGGGGAGCAAATTTGCGCAAAAACAGCGCATTTTCCCCAAGTTTATATGCCTGAATTGCCATTCTGAACGAAATAGGTGACAGCCGCAGCCGAACCGCCTTCGAACCGGGAACCGAATCCGCATTTCCTGCGTATTCGCTTGCATGAGCGCAGCCGGCACCATAACGTGGAATGGATGGGGCATGGCCAGGACCGCGTCGCCGAGTATTGCCAAGCGGTCGCCGGGACCGGAGCCATGGCAGCGCCCTCATGCCGGAACCGCGGTCGGCGCGCGCCGGTCGGCGGACAGACCAGGGGAAAGACATTTGGAAGCAGACTGGCAACTGATTGTAACGCGGTGCCTTGACGGCGATTCCACGGCATGGGCAGAGCTGGTCAAGACCCATCATCGCCGCGTTTATGGCCTCTGCTACCGCTTTACCGGCTCCTCACACGACGCCGAAGACCTGGCGCAGGAAGTCTTCCTGAAGATCTACGGCAATCTGGCGACCTTCGATCTCGCCAAAGGCAGCTTCCAGACCTGGATTACGACTCTAACCCGTAACCTGCTGGTCGATCACTTCCGCCGCTCCAAGCAGCAGCGCGTGACCGACTCCATGGACGCCGGGTGGGATGAAAGCGAAGAACAAAAGATTGCGGACCGGCTCTCAGACCGTGGGCCCAGCCCGCATGAACATGCAGTACAAAAAGAACTAGAAAAAATGGTGCAGCAGGCATTGACGAAAGTCTCGCCTGAACTGCGCGAAGCAGTGATTCTGCGCGACTTACAAGACATGGATTACAAGGAGATCGCGCAGGTTTTACGAATTCCTGAAGGGACGGTGAAGTCGCGCATCAGCCGCGGTCGCGCGGAACTGGCGAGGCTTCTCCAGCGTAATGGAAGGCAGGTGGTTTAGATGTCAGAGCGCAATCCATTTCAACAGAACCAGAAGGGCCCACTGCAGTGTGAAGAGTGGGAAGCCCTGCTGGCTGATGCTCTCGACGGAACTCTGAAGACCGAGGATTCAGCGGTCTTCGCCGCCCACGGAAAAGACTGTCCTATGTGCGCCGAGATGCTGGCCGCGGCACAGCAGGGGCAGGAGTGGATGAAGTTTCTGCATGAGGAGCCGCCGGTGCCCGCAGATCTGGTTTCAAAGATCCTCGGTCGAACCAGCGGCGCCTCGCTGCCGCAGTTGGCCGTGGCCGGAGCGTCCCAGACAGTCCCGCTGCCGGTGGCCCACTTCGCGGCCCGCCGCACCTTCCGCGATGCGCGCTCGCTGATGACTGCCACGATGGCTTTCTTCTCGCTGGCATTGACGCTTGTCATGTCACTCAACATGATGGGCATTCGGCTGGATACGGTACGGATGGCCGACTTGAAGCCTTCGGCGCTACAGACCACCGTTGCCCGCACGTTCTATGGCTATAAGAAGCAGATGGTGAGCTACTACGAAAACATCCGGCTGGTGTACGAAGTGGAATCGAAGATGCGCGAGCTGCGGCGAGACGCCGAGACGGAGCAGAACACGCAGCCCCGCAAAGACGACAAGCAGCCGGCCAACCCGCAAGGCGATGGCCACAAGACCGGCGGCAGGCTGCATGCGCCTGCCAATCCGGCATCACCCGTGATATGGGGCGAACCCGTGCGGGCCTGCCTCGACCAGGATGAGATCGGCGCAGCCCAGCAACTGCGCGAAGAAAAAGAAGTAGAGGTAAGTGAATTGATCGTTGTGAGAAAAGAAGCAGACCAGGCAGAAAGGAGCTTGGTATGAACTGCGCGAACCATCCTGATGTACCCGTTGCGGCTTATTGCCAGAACTGCGGCAAGCCGCTTTGCTCTCAGTGTGTGCGTTCCATTTCGGACGTCATCTATTGTGAAAACTGCCTTGCAGCCAGACTTGGCATCGGCGGCGCTTCCGGTACCGCATACAATGTTCCCGGAACAACGCCCGGCGGTGTGAACTACAACGTAAGCGGCATTGGGCTGCAGACGGATGCCGACCTGCCCAATCCCGGACTCGCCGCCCTGCTGGGGTTCATTCCCGGCGTTGGCGCCATGTACAACGGGCAGTTCATCAAGGCCTTGATTCATGTGCTGGTCTTTGTGGTGCTGATTGGCATCACGACCGATCACGGTCTGTTCGGCATCTTCATTGCTGCCTGGGTTTTCTACCAGGTCTTCGATGCGCACCAGACGGCCAAAGCGCGCCGCGAAGGGTTGCCTCTGCCCGATCCGTTCGGACTGAACGATCTGGGCCAGCGCCTGGGCGTTCCCAACCGGACATATACCGGAATTCCTCCGCAAGGGCCATACCAAGCTCCGCCTGTGCCGCCAGTGCCACCACCCTCGGCGTACGCCGACCCATATGCTGCCGTTCCACCGGTTCCACCCGTCCCGCCCATGCCGCCGGACATTCCCGGAAGACGGCCTGAGCCGGTTGGGGCGATTGTGCTCATCATCGTAGGCATGCTCTTCCTCTTCAGCACCCTGCATGTCCTCAGCTTCGGCTGGATCAGCCATGGCTGGCCCATTCTGGTGATCGCAATCGGCGTCTGGCTGCTGGTGCGGCGGACGCGTGAAGTGCCTCCTCCACCAGCTCCACCGGCGGGAGGCGGACAATGAACCAGTACATTTTTCTGCAACGCATTCAGGGCCCAGCCATGCTGCTCACATTTGGCGTGTGCGCGCTGCTCGACCAGTGGGACATCCTGAACTTCGGCCGCAGCTGGCCTTTATATCTGATCGTGTTGGGCGTCATTAAGCTGGCGCAGAGGGCCGCGCTGGCAACGGCCGCGCCGCCTCCTGGCTATCCGCAAGGCTATCCCGGGTATGGGGGTTATCAGCCGGCCGCCGCTCCGGCGTCGCCTGCGGCAACTTCGACGGCGCTGGTCCCCACTGACAGTTCTATCCAAACCAACGACTCCGGGGACGGGAGGTAAGTCATGGCAGCCGCACCTCCGCCCTACAACCCGCGCGATTACAAGCAGCAATGGAAAAGCTGGGCGCGCGCCCAGAAAGACGCCGCCCGCAGCCAGCGTTTCTATTGGCGCTACTATCACCGACCTTCCATCGCCGGGCCAGTCATTCTGCTGGCCGTCGGCATCATTGCACTGCTGATGGAGACAGGCCGTCTGAGCGCTCCTCGCTTCTGGGGATGGTATGCGCAGTGGTGGCCCATGCTGCTCATCGGCATCGGCCTGGTTCTCCTGCTTGAATACTTCATTGATCGCAACAATCCTTATGCCGGGCGCCGGTCGATGGGCGGCTTCGGGATCCTGATTTTGCTCCTCATCCTGGGAGGATTGGGCACGCACGCGGCGCATGTCTGGGGCCCATTGCACGACCAGTTCTCTGACAACGGCGACGACTTCTGGTCGCTGATGGGCGAAGAGCACGACAACGACGTGCAGCAGGATGAAGCCATTTCGCCGAACGCAGCCGTGCAGATCCAGAACCCGCGCGGCGACGTGACCATCACCGCATCATCTGACGACAAAATGCACCTGAAGGCGCACCAGGTCGTCCATACCTCCTCTGACAACGATGCCCGCAAGACATTCGATGCGGTAACGCCGAAGGTTATCAACTCGGGCGCAAATGTCACTTTGACTGTTGAGGGTAGAAACAACGCGCGCGTTGATCTGACCGTGGAGTTGCCGCCTACGGCGAACACCGTGGTCAATGCCGGACGCGGCGATGTGACCATTGAGGGCCTGAAGACCAACTCCGACGTGAACGCCAGCCACGGCGACGTGAAATTCGACAGCATGGGCGGAAACGTCCATGCTCGCATGGACCACGGCGACTTCTCCGCCCACCAGATAACGGGTGATGTGGCCGTGGACGGCCATGTCGGCGATGTGACTCTGTCCGACGTAAAGGGCAATGTCACGCTCGATGGCGAATTCTTTGGCGACACGCACCTCGAACAGGTAGGATCCGCTGTTCATTTCCATTCCAGCCGCACTGATCTCGCGATTCAGAAGCTCCAGGGCGACATGACCATGGATTCGAGCGACCTGAATATCACACAGCCGGTGGGGCCGTTGCGCGTGGTGACCCGCTCCAAGGACATGGACATCTCGCAGTTGACCGGCGACGCCCACATCGAGAACAACAATGGCGATGTGAACATCACAACTGCGGCGCCTCTGGGCAATCTTCAGGTCAGCACGCGGACGGGAGACCTCTCGATAACCGTGCCCGAGAATGCAGGTTTTTCTGTAACCGCCTCGAACGCTGACGGCGACCTGCGTACTGACTTTCCGTTGACGATGACGAATTCGGACGACCGCAAATCCGCGCAGGGGCAGATTGGAACTGGTGGCCCACATCTTGAACTCTCGACTGGCCACGGTGATCTGCAACTGCGGAAAGGCGGTCCCGGCTCGATGGTGGCGCCGCCATCTCCTCCTCCCGCTCCGCCGGCAGGCGCAAAGCATCTGCACGCGCCAAAGGGACCTAATCCGCCGCCTGCGCCAACCGAGCAGTAACCAGGTCGGCGACTCGGCCCACCACCTCGTCAAGCGTGAGGTTGGTCGAGTCAATCACCACAGCATCAGGAGCAGGCTTCAAAGGAGACTGCTCCCGGGTCCTGTCCCGCTCATCGCGCTCACGGATGTCTCTCAGGATCGCTTCCGGCGAAGCGGCCTTGCCTGATTGCTCATAGCGGCGCTCGCCTCTTGCTTCCGGTGAAGCATCGAGAAATATCTTGAGGTCGGCGTGAGGAAAGACGACCGTGCCGATGTCGCGGCCTTCCATCACAATGCCGCCTTTTTCACCCAGAGTGCGCTGCAGATCGACCATCCAGCGGCGGATTGCCGGATGCACGCTGACCTGTGAGGCCGCCTTTGTCACCGCGGCATCGCGGATGCGCCCCGTAACGTCCTTTCCGTCGAGGAGGACGCGATTGCCGGAAGGGGTTGGCTCCAGCGCGATGGACGTGACTGCGGCGAGCTGCTCCAGCATATCGGGATCAGAGAACGGTACCCCGCCCTCAATGGCCTTCAGCGCGAAAGCGCGGTACATCGCGCCGGTCTCAAGATTCAACAGGCCAAACTTCGCGGCCAGCCGTGCCGCGACCGTGCTTTTGCCTGCGCCTGCTGGGCCATCAATGGCCACAATCAATCGACGGCCACTCATTCGCCGGATTTCTTCCCTTTTCTGTTATTCGGGCGTTTCCCGAAAGATGGTTTCCCGCCCGGACGGCCCGAGCGCGGTCCGCCGAAAGAAGGCTTTCTGCCTCCGCTCTTTTTAGGCGGACCGAATTTCTTGCCCCCCTTGAAGCCTGGCCGAGAGAAAGACTTTCTTTGGCGTTCTGGTTCTCCGCCTTCGGCATGGTGCTCTCTTTGGGGCGGCTTCTTGCGGTCAAAACCTTCGCGGCTTTCAAAAGGACGCTTTGCTCCGAATGGCTTTTTCCTGAATTTTTGCTTATCGCCAAAGCTGCTTCCTTCGCGCGGTGGTTTGAACCCTCGTCCTGAGGAAGGGCGTGGCTTGAATTCACGGCGCTCTCCATCTTCGCGGCGCGGCTTCCATTCCTTGCGTGGCGGACGGTCCTGATCGCGGTCGCGAGGTGGAAATTTTTTGTAAGGACGCTTCTCTCCGCTGCGCTGGTCATTGCCGCCGCTGCGGTAAGGTCTGGCGAAACCGCCCTTGCCTTCGGTGCGGCGCGGGCGAAATTCACCGCGGCCTTCCTGCGCGCCTTCGCGTCGTGGTTTCCACTCACGGCGCGGGGATTTTTCGCTCGAAGATGGTCTGCCACCACGAAATGGCCTGTTGTATCCGCCTTTGTCAGAATCACGGCGCGGGCGAAATTCGCCGCGTTCTTCCTGTGCTCCTTCGCGTCGCGGTTTCCATTCTTTCTTCTCGAAGGGCCGTTTCTCTTCGCGTGGCTTCCACTCACGGCGAGGGAATTTCTCACCCGATGGCCGATCGCCGCCGCGAAATGGCCTACCATAGCTACCTTCCTGCTCGCGGCGTGGATGAAATCCCTCTTGTTCGCCGCGTGGCTTCCATTCTTTGCGCGGACCTCCAAAGCCAGACGCAGATTTGCGCGCATCCCGGGCGGCGGGGCGGTCTCCAAATGCCGGACGCTCGCGGCGTGGCCGGTCTTCGCGATCGCGCGGAGTAAATGGTCTGCGTGTCTGGTCAAAGCGCTTGCGCTCAAATCCGCCTTTATCGCGTGGAGCAAACGGCCTGCGCTCGCGCTGTGGTGGAATGGCTTCCTGCCTCGGCTCGGCTTCCACCTCCGCCGGCGCTTCAATTTCTGGAAACACAGGTAGTCCGCCGGCGATATGCAGGAGGCTCTGCGCCCCCAGCGGAATCGTCAACAGTTGGCGTGTAGCCTCAAGCCCGCGCACAACTTCGCGGATTCGCGAACGCGGGGCCAGGGACGACAGAAATATCTCAATCTCGTCAGAAGTGGCTGCAATTGCTGAGTCTAGATAAAGCGAGATCAGCGCCGACAGTGCCGTAGCCTGCGCCATGCCGCCGCCCATCTGCATGGCTTTCTGATGGCGCGACTCAAAGAGTTCCCAGGTTGTCGGCTCGCCGGCGGCGTAAACCGGCAGCACGCGGAGTGCCGTCCACAACTCGCACAACGCGCGAAGCACCGCCGCCTCTGTCACTTCGCGGCCCAGCAATTCCTGCAACTCGGCCGTGGTTAGAGCGCCCTCGCGCTTCAGCAGCTTCCAGGATTCAACCACCAGCGGCGAAGACTTCTCGCGTGGGCCACGTTTCCAGTCGCGGTCGCCCCGTAACGCAAAAACGTAAGGCATGGCCTCGGGTGAGACGAGAAAATCAGGCTGCTCGGATGCCGCTCCCAGCAGATTCAGCGGTGTCGCCTTTCTCGCGGCGAAGAGACGCGCGGCCATCTCGAAAGCCTGCTGAATCGCGGCAGGCGCAGGCGTGGCGTTCGTTTCGCCCAGCACAGCTTCGACGAATGACGGCGCAGGCATATGCAACTGCGTCTTGCGCGGCAGAAACAAGGCCACGCCGGTGGATTCGATCCACGCTTCTGCATCCTCAATCGTAAGGAGAGGATTTGCCTTCTGCCGCCACTTTTCGGCGCGCGCTGCCTGGAGCTGCTCTGTTGTCAAAGAATCCTTCTTCTGGCGGGGTTAAATGCGTTGAAATGCCCGCTGGATGTCTTTCCAAGAATACCGCAATACGATGGGGCGCCCGTGCGGGCAGCTAGTTGGATGGTCGGTCTTCGCCAGCTCGGCGAGTAGCCATTCCATGCGGACCGGATCGAGCGGGAAATTGACTTTGATTGCGGAATGGCAGGCGATGGACGCGGCAATTCTGGTGCGCAGCGTGTCGAGGTTCTGCGCCTGAGCTTCGCGCTCGGAGTGTTCCAACACTTCCATTAGTGTGCGCTCGAGTTCCTTGCCTTCAAGTCCAACCGGAGCGGCCTTCACCGCAATCGTCCGCGGGCCAAACGGCTCGACCTCAAAACCGTTGCGTTCAAGTTCCTTGGCAATGTTTGTGAAGAGCACCATCTGCTGCGGTAGCAGTTCGACCAGCAGCGGCATTAACAGCCGCTGATGCTGCACGCGCTCCACTTCCCGCTCGCGCAAAAGCTTTTCAAAAAGCACGCGCTCGTGTGCCACATGCTGGTCGATGATCCACAGGCCCTCGTCGTTCACGGCAAGGATGAATGATTCGCGCAGTTGCCCCAGAGGTTTGAGCGAGGCCAGTGAATTGAGGCTGGGGGCCTGCTCTTCCGGAACAGCTACGGGCGGTGCAGGAGCTGCGCCATCGCCATGTGTTGGTAGCTCCGAGGCAAACGGCAGCTTCACTTCCTGCGGCGGAGGAATGGGCGGCGTCAGTGCAAATTCCGCAGCTTGTTCAGCACGCGCTAAAGGCTCGGATTCCGGTTCGCCCGGCATGGGCGACGCCGCTGGCAGCAGCGACGGCGTTGCATGTGGATTTGCCGTCAGCGCAGCCAGAAATCCTGCTGCCGGGCGCGTCTGGATCAGCGTGTTGCGGATGCTGTCGCGGACAAAGTCGTGCACCAGCGATTGCTGACGGAAGCGCACCTCGGTCTTTGCCGGGTGCACATTCACATCTACTTCGTGCGGAGGCATCTCCATGAACATGAGGACGACCGGGAACGAAGTCGGCGGCAGAATGTTGCGATACGCCTCGCTGACGGCATGAAGAATCAGCCGGTCGCGAATCAGCCTGCGGTTCACAAAAATGTAAATGGAGTTACGATTGAGCTTCTGCAGCTCCGGCTTCGAAATAAACCCGCTGATCCGCAGAAAGCCAGGATCAGGAGGCGCATAGTCCTCCTCGCGCTTCCACGGCGGAGGCTCCGGGAGCCCAGCGCGGTCAAAGGGCCGTTCCGCCGCCATTGAAAGCAGTTGGTCCAGCGTTTCGCTACCGAAAATCTGAAAGATGCGCTCCTCCGGCTTCCTGACCGGAGGCGCAACCAGCAGCGCATGCGTCGCCGAATGCAGCTCAAAATGCTTGTCGGGATGGGCCAGCGCATAATGTGTAACCAGAGCGGTTACATGTGACAGCTCGGTCGTCTCCGACTTCAGGAACTTGCGCCGTGCCGGCGTGTTGAAGAAGAGGTCGCGGATGATAAACGTCGTGCCCAGGGGCGCGCCCGCGTCGTCAACCCGCATCACCTTGCCGCCGACAATCTCGATGCGTGTGCCCGAGGGTTCGTCTTCGACGCGCGTCTCCATCTCCAGCCGCGAGATCGACGCAATCGACGGCAGCGCCTCGCCGCGAAAACCGAGAGTCGCAATCGAGAGCAGGTCGTCGCTCGACCGGATTTTTGAAGTGGCATGACGCTCGAAGGCCAGCAGGGCGTCGTCGCGCATCATGCCGTGGCCATTGTCGGTCATGCGTATCAGCTTGCGTCCGCCCGCCTCTACCTCCACGCGGATGCGTGTCGCTCCCGCATCGAGCGCATTTTCCAGCAGCTCTTTCACCACCGACGCAGGACGGTCCACCACCTCGCCCGCGGCGATCTGGTTGGCAACCTGGTCGGAAAGAATCCGGATGCGGCCCATTCCAGATTCACCTTAGCAGGTTGCTCCGCGTGCGAAATACAGGCTGTGTGTGCAAAAAGAGAACGGCGGCCCGAAACCGGAATCAGGCCGCCACCTGATCTGTCATTCTGAGGAGCGAAGCGACAAAGAATCTGCTTTTTTGCCAGCGGATTCGCCGCGTCATCCAGAAAGCTTTAGCGTTTCTTCCCCTTGCTCTTGGCAGGCGATTTCTTTGCTTTGGCTTTGCTCTTCTTCTTCGCAGGCGGCGCCGTCAGGCGGTCGCCCAGAACATGCAGCCGCAGAAAGTTCGTCGAGCCGGTCTTGGTGCGCGTTCCGGCAACGATGCCCAGAATGTCCTGCGGTTTGGCATGGCCGCCCTCTTCAAGAAGCTGTTCCGCCATGTCCACCATCTGTTCGGTGGTGTGCGCCTTGTCGCACCTGATCGGGTGCACGCCCCACAGCAGGTTCATGCGGTGAATCACAGGCTCGATGCTCGACAACGCAAAGATGGGCGGCTTCGGATGGTACTTGGAAAGCTGCCGGGCCGTCGCTCCGGTCTCGGTAAAGACGGCGATCGCGGCAATATTAAGGTCTTCGGCGGCATGCGCCATCGATTCGCAGATGGTTTCAGCAACCGTGAGGTTCATTTCAGCCGGCTGGTCGTGATGCACTGGGGTTTCGGGCTTGTGCGACTCCGTCTCGATGACAATCTTGGCCATCATCTTGACGGCTTCAATGGGATACTTGCCCGCAGCGCTCTCCGCTGAAAGCATCACCGCGTCGGTGCCGTCATAAACCGCGTTGGCAACGTCGCTTGCTTCCGCGCGCGTAGGCCGTGGGTTCTCAATCATCGATTCAAGCATCTGCGTTGCCGTTATTACTGGCTTGCGGTGCAAAGCGGCGCGGCGAATCACACGTTTTTGTATTGCAGGGACTTGTTCCGGCGGCATCTCCACGCCCAGATCGCCGCGCGCCACCATCACGCCGTCTGTCACTTCCAGAATCTCTTCGAGATTGTCGATGGCTTGCGGTTTCTCCAGTTTGGCCACGACCCAGGTGTCGGCCTTCAGCGCCGCAATGCGTTGTTTCACCAGACGCACATCATCTGCCGTACGAATAAAGGAGACGGCAATCGCGTCAACGCCGTTCTTCACCGCGAACTCAAGGTCCTTTTCGTCCTTTTCCGTAAGCGAAGGCACGCGCACTGCAAGCCCAGGAAGATTGATTCCCTTATGCTCGCCAAGTATTCCGCCGTTGATGACTTCGCAATCCACGTCTTCGCCGGGAACATCAATCACGCGCAGCTCGATGAGTCCGTCAGAGAGCAGAATGCGCGCGCCCGGCGCAACATTTTCAGCAAGTGTGGGAAATGTAGTGCTGATAAGGCTGGCGGTTCCAGGAATGTTACGGGGTGTAATGGTGAGGCGCTGGCCGGTCGTGAGCTGTACCGGAATGCGGCTTTTCAGGTGTCCCGTGCGGATTTTCGGTCCCTGCAGGTCACCCAGGATACAGATTGGTTTGCCCTCTTCCACCGCAATTTTGCGGATCATTTTGATGAGCTTGAGCTTCTCCGCTTGGGTCCCATGGGAAAAGTTCAGTCTTGCAACGTCGAGGCCGGCGCGCACCAGCTCGCGAAAAGTCTCTTCAGTGTTCGATGAAGGCCCGAGTGTGCCTACAATCTTGGCGCGGCGGTCATTGCCGTGGCCGGCAGCCGTAAGGTTCATCCATCCCCCAAATTAATTTTATGTGGCTCTGGCTATTTTACCCGCAACGATTGCTGTTCGGCTGTCACACGGTCTGCGTTTTTGCCTGATGTAAACGCATTTTCTTCATCGTTCGCACTAGATAGGGCCTGACTACCGGCAAGGGGAAATATCTGCGCGTTGAATTCCGCTCCGACCAGAATGCTGATTGAAACCATGTAGAGCCACACCAGAGTAGCGACCGCCGCGCCCAGCGATCCGTAAACGACCGAGTAGTCGGCAAAGCGCGTGACGTACAGTCCGTAGAGCAGGGTAATCAAGAACCACGTCGCAGTGGCCAGCAGCGCACCAGGAACAACGCGCCGCCAGTTCTGTGTCTTGGGCGTGCCAAAGTGGTAGATCACCGCCAGCAGCGCGACGCTGGTGAACATGGCGATCACCCAGCGCACCATGCGCCACAAAAAAAGTACGTACAGGCGAAATTCATGCCCAGCATTGTCGATCATCCACCGCTCGATCTGGTGTCCGAAAATAATGAGCAGCGTAGCGAAGAGCATCGGCACAAGCGTAATTGGGATAAGCCCAAAGGCGACCACGCGCTCACGCCAGAAGTTCCATGTGCCTCGCGGCAGCCTGTAGGCGCGGCGAAAGCCTTCCATAATCGAGAGCATGAAGCCCGATGCGGCGAAGATGGCGACCGCCGTTGCCGACCAGATCAGATGCACGGAACGCGCGCGGTCCATCTGAAAGTAGCTCTGCACCAGGGCCATCGTGTCCGGCGGAAGCACGTCGTAAAAGGCGCTGCGAATGTCGCTTAATGTATCCGTCTCGGGACTCATGGCCAGCAGCGTTGTGCCCACTAGCACCGCCGGAAACAGGCTCAGAATGGCGGAATATGCAGCTGCCTTGGAGTTGGTAAAAACGTTGTGGAGAAAAGCATTCCACGCGGCGCGCCGGAGATTCGTCCATAGGGACAGCAGCATACGTGTCGAGAGTAAATCAACGCACGCGCGTGGGGAAACGAAAGATTCTTAAGCCTTCGGCGACGACTTCCACTTGTTCAGAAATTCCGTCACCGACTCCGGGTCCATCTTCCGCATAGCTTCGAACTCGCCGTTCTTCTGGCTGTAGAGCAGCCTGCCGCGCGCATCGAGAACGGCAAGTCCGGGAACGCCCTTCTGAAGCGGCACCTGGTACTTCTGGGCGATGTCGGTGTTCTTGTCGTAGCGCCCGATGTTGACATGGACGAGGACGAAGTTATTGTTCAGCAGGTCGAGATTTGGTTCCTGGTGCAGGTAAATGTCCAGCACCTGGCAGTCGCCGCACCAGTTCCCGCCAAAGTCGAGAATCACCCGCTTGTGCTCATGCTGCGCCGTCACCAGCGCCTGCGCGATGTCGTGGTGCGCGTCCGCCGTATCGGAGTAAATGGTGCGGGTTTGCGCCGTCGCGGCAAGACCGCCAATAGCAAAAAGCGCGGAGACGATAAAAGCGCGCGCTGCATTCATGAGTGATCGATTCCGGGTGAACATAACCTGCTGCATAGGATGCCACAAACGCCCCCGAGCTTGGCAAGATTTCATGGAGACTTGCGCAGGATGATTTCGGCGTTTCTCTCGCCACCAAAGGCTGTGGCTTGAGCTGTCCTGTCTCCTTTTCGGGCGACGAGGGTGATCTGCTGACCGTTGGCGGCGTGGGTGGGCAAGGAAAAGCTTCCGGTAGGGCCGGTGGTAATGGCTTCATCGTAGCCGAGCACCCAGACACGCACGCCTTCGATGGGGCGTTCGTATTCATCCTCGACCATTCCTCGGACATCGACCGAGGGCAGAGATGCAAGCTGGATTATGACCTCAGGAAAGTAGTCTTTTTCGAGCTTTAAGGTGCTGTTTCCTGCCAGAAAAGCGTCTTTAAGCGCTGCCCTGAAGATCACTTCTCCGTTTGAGGGTCTTTCTTCGCGAGGGATGGTGAACTCCCATCCAGCGTCGGTTTCCTTAAGTTCGCCACCCGCGGAAGAGGTGATTTCGGCATTGTGGACGGGCTCTTTGGAGGGGTTGAAGACCTCGATGCGGACGCGATAGATGCCCTGACTGTCCAAGTAAGTGCTGGCAAGGAGAGGTGAGAGCCCGAGCAGGAAAATGACGATGGCGAGGAGCCAGGCAGTCTGCGGGGGCTTCTTTTTGCCTTTAGTCAGGGCGAGGAGCGCAATGAGGGCGAGAACCGCGGCGAAGATGGCGGCGGTAATCGGGTGGGTGATCTGGGCGGCGAGCTGGAGGGCTTTGGTGAGCATAGGTATTTATTCTCTGTTCTGTTTTGCAGATATGCGATGGTTCTCAACTTCGAGCAATTGTTTGCGGATTTGAGTCGTTTTCGGGTGATGAGGCCCGAGCGCTTTTTCATCTATAACAAGAGCGCGGCGCAGTAAGGGTTCGGCGGCAGCGTAATTGTTTTGGCCTTCCAATGCCGACGCTAAGTTGGCGAGATCGATGGCAACGCCAGGATCATTGGGACCAAGATTTTTTTCGCGGATGGCAAGGGTCCGGCGAAAGAGCGGTTCGGCGGCAGCGTAGTCACGGCTGTTTTCAAACGCTGCCGCCAGATTATTTAAATCTGCGGCAACCGTGAGATCGTCAGGGCCGAATGTTTTTTCATCGATAGCGATCGCCCTGCGGATGAGCGGCACAGCGCCTGAAAAATTACCTTGATCGCTTAAAAGCAGTGCCTGATTCAGCAGAGCCCTTGCGACAGCCGGATGGTCAGGCCCCAGAATTTTTTCATAGATAGCGAGGGCCCGGCGAAGCAGCGGCTCAGCTTCGGTGTATTTACCCTTGTCTTCCAGCATGGCGCCAAGGCTGACGAGGCAGTCGGCAACCTCAGGATGATCGGGGCCGAGGGCCTTCTCATCGATGGCGAGCGCGCGGCGAAAGAGCGGCTCGGCGGAAGCATAGTCGCCTTTATCAACCATCACCTGCGCCAGATTCGAGAGGTCTGTTGCAACTTCAGGGTGATCTGGACCAAATACCTTCTGATCTATAGCAAGAGCTTCATGGAGCAACTGTTCGGCGCGTGCAAATTCGCCTGCTTTGGCCAGCAGGACGGCGAGACCGTCGAGGCTTCTTGCAAGTTGGGGTTGATTGGAGGTTTTTTCCGCCAGTTCGCGGGCGCGAATGAGCAATCGCGCGGCCTGCACGTAGTCCTTTTTGTCGGTAAGAACCGCGGCAAGGTTAATAAGGATTGTCAAAATCTCGGGGTTTTCATTGCCGAGCACCTTTTCGTTCAGGTCGAGGGCACGGCGAAAGAGCGGCTCGGCGGCTGCATAATCGCCGAGCTGTTCGAGGCTGAGCGCGAGATTGTTGAGGCTGGTGGGGTTGTCGGGCCGAAATTCCAGGCACCTTTTATAGGAGAGGACTGATCCCTGATAGTTGAGCTGACCATACTGAGATTGACCCAGGAAACATGCCGCGTCGGCGACATCTTTTTGATCTTGTATTACTCGCTGCTGATCCGCTTTGAGCCGTTCTTCTCGTTGCCTGAGAGAATCCTGCAGTGCTGATGTTGCTTTGGGATAGTTGCGCTCGTAGAGGGCAGCGAGACCGGCTTCGTAGGGATCGGTGGTCTTCTCGCCCCATGCGCGGATCGCTGTATCGATGTCGTCGGCAGTGAGGCCGTATTGTCTGGCAACTGTCAGGAGTGCTTCTTTGGGGTCGGGCGGCGGAGCATTCGCGGCTTTCGGCGCGTTGGCTTTGTTGATCTTGGCAGTCAGCGAAGCAAGGATGGTTCCGCTTTCGAGAGCAGCCCGGTCCCCCCGTTGGACGACGACGATTTTGATGAGGTTCTGCGGGTTGTCAGCGAAAGAGGGGACGGGGATGCGGTTGTCCCAGGGCGAGACGATGGCCAGGTCCTTACCGGGCGGCGAGTGGACAAGCTGGAAGCTGATCCAGTCATCGGCAGTGATGTTCGAGGCGAGTGGAAGCTGGGCTCTGCCGTCATCTTTAGTGAGTTTGCTGGCTCCCTTCTCAATGCCGATTTCTACGAGAGGAATGGGATGTTGATGCGCGTCTTCGACGAGTATGTTGACGTAGCCGCTTTCGGCGAGGCAGGGGATGGGCGCGAGTGCGAGGGCGAGCAGCGGCTTGAGGGCTTTCAGATTCACGACAATCGTTCGTGTCTGGCGAATGGCATGACGATAGCGCTTGATGGTTCTCTCGGAAAGAGAAAATTCATGGCTGATGTTTATTTGTGATGGGTGGCCGGGAGCATTTCTCCGGTTAAGCATGGGTGCCTTTACTTAGGCGCCGTTGAGGTCTGATTTTGCAAGTCGGACAGGTGCTTCTGCACTGCTATGGTCGACGGATTGTCTGGGCCAAGAGCTTTTTGATCGATAGCAAGGGCGCGGCGATACAGAGTCTCAGCGCCAGCAAGATCGCCTTTGGCGCGCAGGAGCGATGCCAGATTGCTGAGGACTATGGCAACCTCAGGATTGTCTGGGCCAAGTGTCTTTTCAGCGATAGCAAGGGCGCGGTGATAAAGTGGTTCAGCGGCGGCGAGATTACCTTCCTTCTTCAGAAGTAATGACAGACTATTGAGGTCTGTGCCCACTTTAGGGTGATCCGGTCCGAGAGCTTTTTCGTCGATGTCGAGAGCGCGACGATAGAGCGGCTCGGCAGCATTGAGATCGCCCTTAGCTTCCAGCAGCGATGCCAGATTACTCAGGACTGTCGCGACCTCTGGATGGTCTGGTCCGAGAGCTTTTTCGTCGATGTCGAGAGCGCGACGATAGAGTGGCTCGGCAGCATTGAGATCGCCCTTAGCTTCCAGCAGCGATGCCAGATTATTAAGGTGGCTGGCGGTGATAGGGTTGTCCGGACCGAGAGCCTTTTCATCAATGGCCAGGCCTCGGCGATAGAGCGGCTCAGCGTCGGCGAGATCGCCCTTGTCCTGTAATAGCAAGGCCAGATTGTTGATAGCTTTGGCGGTAGTAGGGTTGTCCGGACCGAGAGTCCTTTCGTTGATGGCGAGGGCTCGGCGGTAGAGCGGCTCAGCGGCGTCATAATCATCTCTGTCGTGCAACAGTTCGGCCAGATTGTTGAGGACGGTGGCGACCTCCGGGTGATCCGGACCGAGTGCTTTCTCGTCGATGGCGAGAGCGCGGCGAAAAAGAGGCTCGGCAGCAGCGTAGTCGCCGGATTCATCGAGGCTGAGAGCCAGGTTGTTGAGCACGATAGGATCGTTGGGGCGATACAAGAGACATTCCTGGAATGCCAGAGCGGATTCGCTGTATTTGCCTTGCTCATAACGCGACTGGCCCAAAAAGAATGCCGCGTCTGCCACGCTCTTGCGGTCCTGAGGGATCGCCTGGGCTGCTTTTTGATCAGCCTCGAGTTTCTGTTTGCGCTGCTTGAGCGAGTCTTCGAGTGCCGCAGTCGCTTTCATGTAATTGCGTTCGTAGAGTGCCGCCAGTCCGGCCTCATAGGGGTCGGTCGTTTTTGCACCCCATGCGCGGATGGCTGTATCAATGTCGTCTGCGCTCAGGCCGTATTGTTTGGCAACTGCGAGAAGGGTTTCTTTCGGATCGGACGGCGGAGCCTGCGGATTCACAGCCCTTGGCGCATTTGCTTTATTGATCTTTGCGACGAGGGAGACAAGGACGGTTCCACTTTCGAGGGCAGCGCGGTCGCCTCGTTGCACGACGACAATTCTGAGGAAATTTTCCGGCTTGTTGGCGAAGGAGGGGATTTGCGCGCGGTAATCCCAGGGGGAGACGATGGCGAAGTCCTTGCCCGGAGGCGAATGGAGAAGTTGGAGGGTGATCCAGTCATTGGGCGCGGCGTTGGCAACAAGAGCGATCTGGCCGAGACCTCCTTCCTTGGTGAGAACGCTGGCACCGTTTTCGATTCCAATCTGCAGGTTGCGCACGGGATGGCCCTGGACGTCTTCGACGCGCACGTTGACATAGCCGCTTTCTGCGCGGCTCCGGGCGACTGCGACCAGCATGGCAAGGACGGCGATGAATATACGCGGCTTCACGACACCTATCTTTCTAAGCCGGATGAATGAAAGTGAAGCATAGCTGTCCTATTGGTGCGCCGTAGCGAGGCGATGTTGCAAGTCGTCCACGTTTCCGCGGATTGCTATGGTTGAGGGATGGTCCGGGCCTAACGCCTTCTCATCGATAGCAAGGGCACGCTGGAAGAGAGGCTGGGCGGCAGCGAGATCGCCCTTGTCGCGTAACAGGGCAGCCAGATTGTTGAGGTCTGTGGCTACGGAGGGGTGGTCGGGGCCTACGGCCTTTTCGTCAATGGCGAGGGCACGGCGGAATAGAGGTTCAGCGGCGGCGGGATCGCTTTGCTGCTGCAACAGCAGCCCCAGATTATTGAGGTTTGCGGCCACCGTTGAGTGATCGGGGCCGAGGATTTTTTCGTCCATAGAGAGGGCGCGGCGAAGCAACAGTTCGGCGCCGGCGAGATCGCCTTTGTCGCGAAGCAGCATGGCCAGATTATTGAGGTCTCTTGCTATAGAGAGATGGTCGGGGCCGAGGGCCTTTTCGTCGATGGCGAGGGCGCGACGGAAAAGCGGCTCGGCTTCGGCAAGATCGCCGGCATCCTGCAGAAACGATGCAATGTTATTGAGGTCTGAGGCGACCAAGGGATGATCGGGGCCCAAGGCTTTTTGGTGGATCGTGAGCGCACGGACAAAGAGTGGCGCGGCATCGGCGAACTTGCCCTCATCCTTGAGGAGCAATGCCAGATTGTTGAGATCCATGGCTACAGTGGGATGGTCGGGGCCAAGGGTCTTTTCGTCGATGGCAAGCGCACGGCGGTAAAGCGGCTCAGCGGCAGCGTAATCGCCTTTCATTTGCAACAGCGACGCCAGATTATTGAGATTCGTGGCAACGTCAGGATGGTCCGGCCCAAGTGCTTTTTCATGGATGGCGAGCGCGCGCCGGTAGAGCGGCTCGGCGGCGGCATAATCGCCACTCAGCTTCAGGACCTCCGCCAGATTGTTCAGTTCCGCGGCTATGAAGGGATGGTCGGGACCGAGAGCCTTTTCCTCGATGGCGAGGGCGTGGCGGAGGAGAGATGCGGCGTCGGCGAAGTCGCCCTTGTCCTGCAGCAGCATGGCGAGGTTGTTGTAGTCTCTGGCGACATCGGAAGAGTCGGGGCCTCTGGCTTTTTCGTCCATGGCGAGCGCACGGCGGTAGAGCGGCTCGGCGGCTGCGAGGTCGCCCTTGTCGCGATACAGCGATGCCATACTACTCAGGTCCAGGGCCACTTCGGTATCGTCAGGGTCCCTGGCCTTTTCGTCCATGGCGAGGGCACGGCGAAAGAGCGGCTCGGCAGCAGCGGTATCGCCTTTGGCTTGCAGCAGCGTTGCCAGATTGCGGAGGTCTGTGGCTACGGTGGAATCGTTCGGATTGGGGGCTTTTTCGTCAAGGGCGAGCGCATGGCGGTAGAGCGGCTCGGCGGCTGCATAATCGGCGGCAGCGTAGAGGCTCACCGCCAGATTGTTCAAGGTCATCGAGTCGTCGGGACGCTGGTTGAGGCACTTTTGATATGCCTGAACCGATTCGCGGTAGCGGCCCTGCGCGAAGAGCGATTGTCCTAAAAAGAATGCGGCGTCGGCGACAGCCTTTTGATCCTGAGTCACTAATTTCTGATCAGCATCGAATTTCTGTTCACGCTGCTGGAGTGAGTCTTGCAGTGCTGATGTTGCTTTGGGATAGTTGCGCTCGTAGAGGGCAGCGAGACCGGCTTCATAGGGATCGGTGGTCTTCTCGCCCCATGCGCGGATCGCTGTATCGATGTCGTCGGCAGTGAGGCCGTATTGTCTAGCCACTGCGAGCAGGGCTTCTTTGGGGTCGGGCGGCGGAGCATTCGCGGCTTTCGGCGCGTTGGCTTTGTTGATCTTGGCAGTCAGCGAAGCAAGGATGGTTCCGCTTTCGAGAGCAGCCCGGTCCCCGCGCTGGACGACGACGATTTTGATGAGATTTTGCGGGTTGTCAGCGAAGGACGGGACGGGGATGCGGTTGTCCCAGGGGGAGACGATGGCGAGATCTTTACCCGGCGGCGAGTGGACAAGCTGGAAGCTGATCCAGTCATCGGCAGTGATGTTCGAGGCGAGTGGAAGCTGGGCTCTGCCGTCGTCTTTGGTAAGCTTGCTGGCTCCTTTTTCGATACCGATTTCTACGAGAGGAATGGGATGTTGATGCGCGTCTTCGACGAGTATGTTGACGTAGCCGCTTTCAGCGAGGCAGGGGATGGCTGCAAGTGCGAGCGCGAGCTGGAGGGCTCTCAGTTTCACGACGGGTTTTTCGCGTCCGGTGAATGGCATGACGATAGCGCTTGATGGTTCTCTCGGAAAGAGAAAATTGCGCATCAGTCATTTGGTGCAGGGGTGGCAGGCAGCGTTTCGCTACCATCCGTGAGCGCGAATGGTGCGTGTTTCGGGGGCCCGGGATATTCGCGAAGATGAATTTCCTGGGATTGAGAGCTTACACGTCGCATAGATCGACAGCCTGTCTGAGGGAAGTCAGCGCGTCGCGCTTCTCTGCAAAAAGCAGCCGTGGGTAACGTCTCCTTGGTAATCGCAGATTCTTGGCAGACGTAACGCTTGTCTGGCGGCTTACAGGTTTGTGGTAATACCCCCACCCAAATTCACACGACATGGCTTACAACGTTGTGCATGCAGTATTTTGTGCCTGGCGCTGTGCTCCGCGGGCTCATGATTTTGCTCATGGCAGGAGGGCAGCTTTGTTATGCGCAGGCGCCCAAAGCCACACCAGATGCTGCAAAAAGTGGCGATGCAAAAACGCCCGAAGTTGTGCCCACGACTTACAAGATCGGAGTGGGCGATGTGCTGCACATCACGGTGTGGGAAGAACCTCAGCTTACCGAGACCGCAGTAGTGAGGCCGGACGGCAAGGTTTCGATGCCGCTGGTGACAGAAGTGGATGTCGCGGGATTGACTCCGGAAGCGGCGCAGCAAGTATTGACGGATCGGCTGGTGAAGTTTGTTCATAAGCCGCGCGTCACGGTGACGGTGCAGGAGATTCACAGCCGGATGGTCTATATCACCGGCGAAGTGCAACGCCCGGGCGCTTATCCACTGATGGACTCGATGAATGTGGTGCAGCTGGTGGCACGGGCAGGCGGGCTGACGGATTTCGCAAAGCAGAAGAAAGTGTACGTTCTGCGTGGGAGCACGAGCGCGCGGGTAAACGTGAACTACGAGAAAGTTCTGAAGGGACAAGCCCCACAACAGAACGTGGAGCTGGCACCCGGAGACACTGTGGTGGTGCCGTGAGAATCCAGGCGACGGGCCTGCTTCTGTGGCCCTTTATTCTGATAGGCGGCGTTGTGATAGAGGCATCTGCGCAACGTTCCGATGACAGCGGAGACACCCGCGGCAATTATGCGGTCCGCAGAGCGAACAGCGACAATCCGCGAACAACCAGCACGGAGCCCTTGAATAGTTGCGGAGACTCGCTCTCAGTTGCGCTGCAGCAGGGAACGCCTGAGTTTCCCTGCTGGGCGAATATACGCACGGTGGAGCGATGGAACACGGCTGCCATTATTTCTGGACTTCAGCCGGGAAGCGACGCGCCTGTCAATCTTCCGAAGTATGAGCCTTCGACATTTAACTTCACCCTGGGGGGATTGAGCGGGTTAAGCTTTCCCAATGCCGGTCCAGGCAACGCTTATGGAGGACTGGCGGCTGCAGCGGGCGTGATCGAGGAACGGCGCTGGCAGTTCATGGCGGAAGACGGCGGAGGTCTTGCCGATTTCAAGGCGGGAGGCGAGGACTACTTTGTCGGCCTGAATCGCGCGGCAGTTCGGGCAACAGGAGAGATCGATCCGCGATGGACCTGGCAAGGCACTGCGACCAGCACCTACGGAACCGACGCGGCCAGGGTAGTGGCTCCGCTCGATTTTCGGCAGGTCGGCGAGGCAGGCGCGCCGGCGGCGGAAACGGTTGTGTATGGCATGCATTCGGGAAGAGTCGCAACGGGTGAAGAGGGCGGCAAGATGCGCTATGAGGAATCGCGGCGGACGTACTGGGACTTCAGCGGCACTTACACCTATACGCAATACAACGCTGATGACTTTCTGGTTCAGGCAGTGCGTGCACGCGTGGAGTATCTGCATGCGCTGACCCCGGCAATGGGAATCGGCATCTACGGGAATGGAGAACATCAGACAGGACCGCTGGAGTGCAGCCTGGGCGGGGCTGGTTTGCGGTGGTTGGATGCGTGGGGAACGCATGCCAGCGTGAATATTTCCGGCGGGGTGAGCGCGGCCGACGCGGCATGCGGAAAGAGCGTGCAGTTTATCGGGACAGCAGCTATTTATGCGAAGCTTACGCAATCAACCGATCTGTATCTTTCCGGCGGACGCGATCTGAGCGATGGTATTTTGGAGCACACGGTGTTTCTGGGTACGGGTGCGGCGGGTATTCGCCACTCTTTCCATGGTGTGGTGGATATGCGTGCCAGTTTGAACGGAATTCAGGGAGTAAATCCGACGACCAGGCAGTCCTATCACGGAACGTTCGTAGAGGGCAGCTTGCATTTGCGGATGGGGCTTGGTTTTTCGCAGGAAATTGAAGTTCGTAGCTACAAGGTCGCGGGCACGCCAACAAACGACCGGGCAATCGCTGTTTTCACGTTGTGGTGGACTCCGGGCAAGATCGCGGAAGCCACGGCGACGCGTGCTTCACTTCGCTAGATCTCAATCTGCCCATTTCATCTTCGACGTGTATCGAGGGAGCTATGCAAGAGAAGAATATTCTCCTGTGCTTTCTTGCTTTGCCGCTGCGACATAAGCTTGTGGCTGCGGGCATTGCAGTCGCGATTGCGAGCGGGTTTATTGTTTGGTCGCGACACGGCGCCGCACGACCGACGACGGCGGAAGTGCTGTTCGATGTGGATGAAGCGCGGCAGGTTGAGCCCGCTGCTGTGCAGGCGAAAGAGCCTGCCGTAGCGGTGGCGTTTTCGATTCTGAACGATGAAGCAGTAAAGGCATTGGCGAAGCGGACGGGTGCGACGAGTGATGTCGCAGTATTTCGCTCGCGGCTGGAGATGGCACAGCATTCCGCCAACCTGCTGGAGGTGAATTATCGCGATGGCGATAAAGAGGTTTCGGCGACAACGGCGAACGCCGTTGCGAATCTGCTGGTGACATGGAAACCCTCAACCACTGGGGCCAATCCAGCTCCGGCCGTACCTGCTCCAGTGGCACTTGTTCCGGCGGCACAGGCGACGGCAACTTTAACGGCGCCTTCGCCTGCGGTATCCCATCGTCCCGGGCAATCTGTCGAAGTTCGCTCCAGCGAGACAAATGACTTGGAGAGGCAATTGACCTCGTTAGATCAGAAGCTCTCAGCTTTGACTCCAGCACCTTTGCAGACAACCGCTCCTGCGAAGGCCGATGTCACGACGCACGTAGTGAATCCGGAGAGCGAGCAACGACGTTCGCTGGAGACGCAACTTAGTGCAGCGGAGAAGAGGCTGGATGACCTGCGCGTGCGGTACACAGATGACTATCCGGATGTAGAAACAGCGAAAGAAAAGATTGCTGAGATTCAGCAGCAACTGGCCGCCTTACCAACTGGAAGTCATGAGACGGAGCAGCCGCCGGCTCCAGTGAAGCAGGAAGACAATTCGAGCGAAGTAAGCCAGCTGCGCGAGGAGCGTGCCCGGCTGGTGCAGGCGATTGCGGAGGAGAAACGGCGGCCGGTAACGCACGGGAATCAAGCGGCGCCGGATGAAAATTCGTCCAGGCCCAGGCAAGCGGTATCTTCGACGCCGCGATTACAACCAGCACCCGTTCATCAATCTGTGAATCCGGCGGCCGCGCCGATCCCGCAAAGTCCGTTTACTCTGGTGCGGCTGGCGGGGTACAGCGAGCCGAGCTCACCCTGGCACGGAGTGCTGGCAGGAATCCTGTGCGGATTTCTTTATCTGACCAGTGCCGTATGGGGCTACCTTCCCAATGCAGGTGCTCTACCGAAGAGCGAGGCCGTGGCATTCAATAATGACCTGGGTGCGGGGAATGCAAAAGCCGCGGACGATTCCAGGGACTTTGCAAGTTGGGAGAGCGAAATCAAAATGGCTCTGGCCATGACGGATATTGGCCGCGAAGAACCGCTGTTGCAACGCCAGCAAGCCTTGATTGCACATGAGGCAGTGATGGCTGGACCTACGGAGGTCATGGTATGCGGGCCAGAAGTGAATGGGCAGCTTTGCTTCGATGAAGTCTCGGAAGCTATCCGCGAGAAGGCCAGGAGAGAGCCGGATGGCTGGATGGCGCACACCGAGCACGCGCGCGAGGCTCTGGCAGGGGGTGATTACGATACAGCGATCAAAGAAATAAGTATGGCGACCACCGTTGCACCTGAGAAAATGAAGCCTCGGCTTGATAAGATTGCGGTCCAGCTTAATAAGAATGCGGCCCATCTCCATAAGAGTGTGAGCATGATGGAGCGCGCTTCTTTATAAGGTAATCCTGAGGGTTGCTATACATCGCACAGGTCGACGGCCTGTCTGAGCGAAGTCAGAGGGTCGCGCGACGGGACAAACTCATGGGCGACGTAGCCGGGGAAGTTGAGATCGGCGATGGCGCGCATGACGCCGTCCCACTGCACTTCCTGCGTGTTGTCTAGCTCGTGGCGGCCGGGAACGCCTCCGGTATGGAAGTGGCCGAGCCACTGGATGTTCGCGCGGATGGTGTCGATGAGGTCACCCTCCATAATCTGCATGTGGTAGATGTCGTAGAGCAGCTTGATGCGCGGCGAGTTGACTTGGCTGACCACGCCCACCCCCCAGGCGGTGTGGTCGCACATGTAGTCGTGGTGGTCGTGCTTGCTGTTCAGCAGCTCCATGCAGATGTTGACGCCATTGTCTTCGGCGATCTTCTTCAGGCGGTTAAGGCCAATGACGCAGTTTTTCGCGCCTTCCTCGTCGGACGTGCCGCGGCGGTTGCCGGAGAAGGTGATGACGTTGGGCACGCCTGCCTTGGCGGCGAGGGGGATGTTCTTGCGGAACGCGGCTTCGATGGCGTCATGGTTCTCAAGGCGGTTGAGAGCGTCAGGGATGGTGCCTCCGCCGCCGTAGCCCATGGTGCAGATGAGGCCGTACTTGCGCGGTGTATCCCATTCGCTGACTTCGAGTAGATCGACGCCTTTGAGTCCCATCTCCGCCGAGGCCTGGCAGAGCTGGTCGAGCGGAATGTCTTTGTAGCACCAGCGCGAGACAGACTGGCGGATGCGGCCTTTGCGCGGCGTCGGCGCTTTAGTTTCAGGCGCGTTTCCTGTCTCCTGGGTTTGCGCGTTGGCGAATGATGCGGCGCCGGTTGCGATGGTGGCTGCGAGGCTTGACTTCAGGAAGGTTCGGCGGTTTGGCATGGCTTCGAGGGTTAATGTACCCGATTTCATTTATGAATCGCCAGTTTTTAGAGTTCGATCCTCTATTTTTCGCGGGCCAGATGATGTTGTTATTTTGTCTTCGTCTTCAGGTCATTAAGGATCTTCTGCAGACGGCGTTCGCGTGTTTCTGGTTTCTTTGCTTCGTTGATAGCCAATGCATGTTCCTTTTTGGTCGTGTAGCTGAGTTTTTCCCAGCGAGCTTTCGCCGTCGCGTCTTTCTTGAACGCAGCCAGCAGTTCGGGCGGCGGCTCGATTTCGCGGACTTCAGTATCGGCGGCGATAGTTACCAAGATTATTTCGTCTGGCTTGATGCCCGCGGCCTTCTCGTTCGACATGCGGACGGGAATGAAGTACTTGCCACCGTACACGCTTGGGGTTGAGCGATATGTATAGCCGTTGATGGTGACGCGAACCGGAGGACGGGCTTTGCCGAAGTGCTTCCTCACGTCGAAGGGGAGCTCGATCATGCCCGTTTCGTACTTAGTCTTGAAGCTCTTATCGGCGGTCATCGTTGCTTTGCTCACTCTATAGGCGACGGGTTAGGCGCGGTGAAGTCGGAGCAGCAGGGTTTTTGCACGTTGGAGAATTCCATGAATTCGAGGCGCGTGCCGTCGGGGTCGAAGAGGTTGAGCTGCCACTTGCCGTCGCGCCCGATCTGGGTGTGGTCGCTTGGGCTGGAGAGGCGGTTGGCGGCCTTCAGCGTGTCGAAGGTCTTGGGCACGCTGATGACGCCGATGGAGAAGTGGTTGAGCACGCCGAGCTGCTTCTGCGACATGTCCTGAATGCCGCCGCCGGAAGGCCCGCTGGTGAGCATGTATTCGAGCCAGTCGTGGCTTTCGGGCATTTGCTGCGAGACCCAGTCGATTTTGTCCGGCTTCATGCCTCCATACCAGTACGGGCGGAAGTCGAGGATAGCGCGATAGAACGTGTCCTCTTTTTCGCGGCTGTGGACAAGCATGCCGACGTGGATGATGTGGTGGCCGACGAGGTTCGGTGCGTTCAGGGTCTTGGATGACGGCAAGACAGTGGAATGGTGGCGATATGGGTTTTCATCTGGAGGAGTTACGAATTGCACCGTGTTGCCTTCAGGGTCTTTTACATTGAACCAAAGACCGCCATCATTGCTCTGTTCGACTTTGGACGGGACCGAAACGCCCTTTACTTTGAGGTACACGCGTAATTTTTCTGCGTCTGCCGTTTTATAGGCCAGATGATCGAGGCGATTGGGAGAATTCTTATCTGGAAGCGGTAAGACCTCAATGAACTGAGTAGGGTTTACGTAATAGCGAACACCGGCTGGAGTTTCTGGGTCTGCGCCCTCTGCGCACCCAACAAGGTCCACGTAATAGTGACGGGCTGCGGCAGTATCCGCGGCATAGACGGCGATGTGCGAAATGCCGGTGATCGGCGGACGCGATGGAGCAGATTGAGCTAAAGCGATTGAGCCGGCAAGGAGGAGAAATCCGAGGGCAGTTTTCATCGCCTACCAAGATACAGCGGACAGCGCGCAGGGTACAGCGTGCGGGGAAAGATCTCATAACTTAGGCCCTGTGCCCCGTACCCTGTACGCTGTCTGCGTCTTGTGCTTTAGGCCCTGCGCCCTGTACGCTGCACGCTGTACGCTGTTTAAATGAACGCCTTTCGTGCCACTCCGAACCAGTTGACGTTTCTGCGGCTCTGCATCATTCCATTTCTGGTGCTGGCGGTGCTGGATGGGCGCTTCCGCACGGCTTTCACGCTCTTTGTGATTGCCGGCGTGACCGATGGGCTGGATGGGTTGCTGGCGCGCGTGCTGCATCAGCGGACGCGGCTGGGGGAGTATCTCGATCCGGTCGCGGACAAACTGCTGCTGAGTACGCTGTTTCTGGTGCTGCACCATGAAGGCTTTATCTCGCGAAGGGTGACGGTGCTGGTCTTCGGACGCGATCTGGGAATTATAGTGGTGGCGGCGCTTCTGTATGCGGCGATGGGCCTGAAGGATTTCCGTCCAAGCATTTTCGGGAAGGCCAATACACTGGCGCAGATTATTGCGCTGGTGACAGTGCTGTTGAGCCGGTTTTATGCGCCGGCATGGGTGCTGTTTGTCCGGCACTGGTCGTTGAATGCGACGATTGCGCTCACGATTATTTCAGGGCTGCAATATGCGTGGCAAGTGGCAAGAAGGTTGAGCATGCCGAGCGCGGCTGCGGCGAATGGGTAATTTACCCTTCCCACCCTTTCGCAAAAAGCGCGAAAGGATGGGGCACCCATGTTTGCGCTGGATTGGAGAATCGAGAGTCCGTGCTATCCTACGTCCCAAAATCGGGACATGGTGCACCGACAATCGGGTATATTGAAAATACGTAAGTTAAAGATTCTAAGATGTTCAGAATGGTCTAAATGGCCAAGAAAGTGCTGGGCGTAGCACAAATTAGCGCAAAATCCTCGTGCTGCGTCTTCGGCTAGTTTCTCAGTCTGCGGGCCTCTCCATCGGCCTATTCCAACCTAGTCCAATTGAAGAGGTGCGGGTGCTTACCAACCCCTAATGTCCGGATAGGCGGTGATACGACAAGAAATGGAAATCGGCCTATTTCCCGAGTGAATCTCGAATTGGTCTAACGCATAACTTTCAATGTGCGTTTCCACCGCGTATCCGAGAAGAAATGCAGCGCAACGTGGCCCATCCACGCAAACTTCTGGCCGACACCCATCTTTTCGTACTCCCCTTCAGTAGCCTCAAACGACCAGTAATTAATTAGCGGCCGTCCAATGATATTCGCCCTGGGCACGAATCCCCAAAAGCGCGAGTCCAGACTGTTGTGCCGGTTGTCGCCCATCATGAAGTACATGCCGGGTGGAACCACCAGGTCGCCGTCATGGATATAACTTGAGAAGTTCACAGTCCACGACTCTGTTGACCCAGATACCTCTGCTGGGGGTACTGCGGGGAAATCATCGAGAAACTCGTTGAAGTTATCTGTCGTGGTCGGCTGCGCAAATCCCACAGGTTGTGCGACGCCATTCACAAACACAAAGCCGTTGCGTAGATGAATATGATCGCCCGGTACGCCAATTAATCTCTTCACCAGGGGAGTGTACTGCGGAGTTCCATCGGCGTCAGTCGCATCAATACCAGGCTGATAAACGGGCTTGTAGAACACCACTATATCGCCGCGCCTCGGCTCGCGGTATCTTATCAGCGGCATCCACGAAGCGGGCGACATCAGCGTGATCCGATCGACGACCAGGTGATCGCCCACAAGCAGCGTATTCTTCATCGAGCCTGACGGAATCACATAGTTCTGAGCTAAGAATGTCAGGATGAATAATCCCACCACCAGAACTGAGCAGATGCTGGCGACTGCCTCAAATGGTGTCTCTTTCCTTTCAATATCGGTAGAAGCTGGGCGCTCCTCCGCGCATCTTTTCTCGTTAATTGTCTTGTTCATGGCGCATGACAAGACTAGCAAATGTCCGCCGGACTACCGCTCTGAGTGGTTTGTCTCTTATTCAGCAATTACTTCGTGTTAAAAGTAGCTACCGTTGATGGTGTAGCACAAAACTAGCACAAAAGCTCAAGGGTGCTTTTTCATCTTTTTCATTCGGAATGATTTATTTGCATTCGATAAATGGGGCACCAGTATGTGCTGCTACCTAGAAAAAGCAGGTCACCTTCGGCAAGCTCAGGGCAGGCTTTCGACTCCGCGCCTGTGGCGCTCCGCTCAGGATGACACTTTAAGGTGGGCGGCTACTCTTCCTCGTCCTCAAGAACGGTTTCTTCGATAGCCATGTCCTGGAACTCGTTCGAGTCGAAGACCTCGCCGCAGTCCTGGCACTCGACGTATTCAACGTCCTCGTCCCGCGCTACGACGCGGACTTTAGGGTGTTTGCAGGGCGTGTTCATGAGGGGTATCGACAAGTGAAATTCAGGTGATATCGGCAAGATTGTATATAGGACGCGCCCGATGTCAAACGGAATCGGATGAATTCTGCGTAGAAAACTTTACGCGGGAATACGTCCGCCGGTTCCCACCCAATTTCAATATTCGTGCGTACGCATTGAAATTCGGACTCCAGCGGTCGTATACTTTAGTTACATGCCATTAGTGCGTGGGGTAATGTAACGACAAATCGATGCTGAGGCTCACCAAAAAAGCGGATTACGGCCTGATGGCGCTGAAGTTCCTGGCGGAGCATCCGGAGGCGACCGCGTTGAGCGCCAAGGACATAGCCGAGGCGTATCACATTCCGGCGCAACTGCTGGCCAAGATTCTACAGCGGCTGGCCAAGGTGGGATTGCTGAAGTCCCATGCCGGGATGAATGGGGGTTATTCGCTGCTGAAGGATCCGCGACGGATTTCGGCATTTGAGGTGATATTCGCGATTGACGGGCCGCTTTTTATCACTTCGTGCTTCACGCAAGAGGGAAACTGCGACCTTACGGACAGCTGCACCATCAAAGAACCTTTGGCGCGCGTGAACGAGACGATTTCAAGTGTGCTGAAGAACATCCATATTTCAGACCTGGTGGAAGAAGGCCGCAGCCGGACGGTACGCGAACTGGTGACGATCCGCAGCACTTCAGGCGAAAAGATTTTGCAGGCAATGTAACCGGCGGGATTTGAGGAGAAGAGAAACATGAGCAGCGTAGTGGAAACAAACATCAGCGTGCCGGCGGGCGTGAAGCTGCCGATTTACATGGACAACCACGCGACGACGCCGCTCGATCCGCGCGTGCTGGACGCCATGATGCCGTACTTTACGACCACTTTCGGCAACGCGGCGAGCCGCAACCACTCCTTTGGATGGGAAGCCGAGAAAGCGGTGGAAGCAGCGCGCGAGCAGATTGCGAAACTGATTGGCGCAACGGCCAAGGAAATTATTTTTACCTCGGGCGCGACTGAGTCAAACAATCTCGCCATCAAGGGTGTGGGCGAAATGTACCGCGAGCGCGGCAACCACATCATTACGCAGGTGACGGAGCACAAGGCGGTGCTTGACACCTGTAAGCGCATGGAGAAGGCCGGTTTCCGCGTGACCTATCTGCCGGTGAAGGCTGACGGGTTGATCGATCTGGATGATCTGAAGCGGGCGATTGATGACAAGACGATTCTGGTCACGATCATGTATGCCAATAACGAGATCGGCGTGCTGCAGCCCATCGCTGAGATTGGAAAAATTTGCCGCGAAAAGGGCGTGATCTTTCATACCGATGCAGTGCAGGCTGTGGGCAAGGTTCCGGTCGATGTGAACGCGATGAACATCGACGTGCTGTCCCTTTCAGGGCATAAAATTTACGGTCCGAAGGGTGTGGGCGCGCTCTATGTACGGCGCAGGAATCCGCGTGTGCAGATTTCCGAGCAGATCAACGGCGGAGGCCACGAGCGCGGCATGAGGTCGGGAACACTGAACGTTCCCGGCATTGTGGGCCTGGGCAAGGCCTGCGAGATTTCCGGCGCGGAGATGGTGAACGAGTCGAAGCGACTTACAGCGTTGCGCGATAAGCTAAAGAAAAAGCTGGAATCAAGCCTCGACTACATCCATGTGAATGGCTCGATGGAGCGCCGGCTGCCGGGCAACCTGAACATGAGTTTTGTGTATGTTGAGGGCGAGTCGCTGCTGATGGGCATCAACGATGTTGCAGTTTCCAGCGGATCTGCATGCACCTCCGCGACACTTGAGCCATCATATGTATTGAAGGCTCTTGGTTTGGGCGACGATGTGGCGCATAGCTCAATCCGGTTTGGGCTGGGTCGTTTTAACACCGAGGCTGAGGTCGATTATGTGGCCGACAAGGTGATTGATATTGTGCAGAAGCTGCGTGAACTTTCACCGCTGTACGAGATGGTGAAAGAAGGCATT